>JAFYPG010000282.1 GCA_017547605.1 Prevotella sp. | reverse complement strand
TAGAAGTATCGGCTCTCTTTCATATCCTATTTAGATTTCTCCGGATGGAACACCAAAGCAAAGGATACGGCGACCACCAGTGCGAAGGCAGCGAAGATAAACCAGCAGGTCGTCCAGTCACCCTGTAGGAAACCATCTTGCCAGGAACAGTAGTAGTTCACGATCTCTCCAGCCGCCAACGTACCCACCGTGGCACCGACACCATTGGTCATCATCATAAAGAGTCCCTGTGCCGACGCCTTGATACTGGGCTCGCACTCCTGATCCACGAAGATACCTCCCGACACGTTGAAGAAGTCGAAGGCCACACCATAGACGATGCACGACAGGATAAACAGGAGCACACCAGGCATAGCGGGATTACCGATTCCGAAGAAGCCGAAGCGGAACACCCAGGCGAACATCGACATCAGCATCACCACCTTGATACCATAGCGCTTCATGAAGAACGGGATCATCAGGATACACAGGGCCTCACTGATCTGTGAGATACTCGTCAGCAACGTGGCGTTGTTGGCGGCAAACGAGGTAGCCACAGCAGCATCGGCACTACCCTTGAAGCTTGTGATAAACGGTCCGGCATAGCCGTTCGTTACCTGCAGGCACATACCCAACAATGCAGAGAAAATGAAAAACATTGCCATCTTCTTGGTCTTGAAGAGCTTGAAAGCATTCAAACCGAGACTCTCCACCAGAGACACCTTCTGATCCTTTTTCTCCAGTCTGCACTGAGGCAGCGTGAAGCAATACAGGAACAGGACAATACTCAAGATGCCTGATACGAAGAACTGCATATAGGTATATTGGAACTTATGGGCATTGTCAGCCAGTGTCAAGGTGAAAGCACCGTCTTCCCATACGGCACAGTTCACGAACCACATCGTCAAGATGAAGCCGACGGTTCCCAGCACACGGATGGGCGGGAAGTCCTTTACCGTGTCGAGGCCGTTGTTCTTCAGGATCGTAAAGGCCGTGGTATTCGTCAGGGCGATTGTCGGCATGAAGAAAGCCACACTCAACGTATAGAGGGTTATGAAAAGTGCCTTGTTCTCCAGTTCCTGTCCGAAGCCAGCCTGATAACCCAGCCACCAACAGCCGAGCATGAAACCGCCAGCCAACAGGTGACAGAGTCCCAGTACGCGTTGCGGCTGGATGTACTTGTCGGCGATAATACCCATCAGCGTTGGCATGAAGATGCTCACAATACCCTGGATCGCATAGAACCAGGATATCTGGTCACCCAATCCTGCTACGCCCAGATAGTTTCCCATACAGGTCAGATAGGCTCCCCATACGGCAAACTCGATAAAGTTCATCAGAGACAAACGAAATTTCATAATCTTCTATTTTTAGTTAATGGTTTAATCGCTTTCTGGTAGCGGTCCAACTTCACCGACTTCTCAGGCATAGGCCGTTCGCCCAATCTGTGTCTGGCCGGCTTCAGGGTATCATTCTTCAGGGAATCGTTCTTTAGCGTATCCTTCTTCAGCGTGTCAGAAACTGCAACCTCATCTTTAACGGATGATTTATCCGCAAACTTGTGGTGGAACCTGACTAACTGGATATGATCCAACAAGAGCAGACACATATCATTCTCGTTATCAAAGCCCTGTCTCTTTGGCAGATAGACATAACCCTTCAGTTCTTTGGCCTTCAACTTACAGGAAGGGATACGCAGGGTGGTCGTTACTGTTGGAGAGATGTTCATATGATGGGTTATGATACTATCACCTTCATAATATACTGACAGCACCACCCATGCATTCTTGGAGCCGCTTTGCACCAAGAACGTATTGCCGAAGGTCATCAGGAAACTATCTCCCTGATGGTATGACGTGTCGGCCTTCAGACTAAACTGCTGAACATTGTACGGAGGCTGTGGTAGGATGACCATCTGTTTGGCACCTTCCCACACATCCGTCGTATCACCCGAGAGTGATTGTGTGGTATATCGTTCCACTTCGACGGTGGATGCACCAAGCTCCAGGGCTTCGTCACTCAGACGCTTCTTGACATTTGATAGAATCTTCTGAAACTCTTCCATGTTGATGTAATAATACCTCATGGAAGAGTCCAATTCAGCCTGGGTACGTCCGTACTTCTTCAGAACAAGACTTGTATGATACCGCTGACCATAGTCTATCTCTTCCTTTGAAGCAGTACTGGTAGGCATACTCTGAGCCACATAGTAGTCATAAAGCAGATCCTCCATCTCATCCGGCTGAATATATTCCTTCGGGACTTTCGGCTTACAGGCTGCAAGGAGCAACAGTCCCACAGCCAGAAGGATCATCTGCTTGACAACTGGCGGTTTCATGGCTCTTTCTTCTCTTCTTTCTTTATGGTTCTGCTGAGCGATATCTGACTGATTTCCTGACGATAGAACAACAGGAGAAGTACGACGCTCACACTGATACTCGCATCGGCAAAGTTAAATACCGGACTGAAGAACACGAAATGATTGCCTCCCACAATGGGTATCCACGTCGGCCATTCCGTCTCGATCAGGGGGAAGTAGAACATATCCACCACCTTACCCATCAGGAAAGGTGCATAACCCGTACCGAACGGTACGAAATAGGAAGCGTAATAAGGTGACGACTCATTGAAAATAAGACCATAGAACAGACAGTCGATCAAATTACCTGCTGCCCCGGCCAACACCATCGACAGACAAACGATATAGCCTGTGCGAGCCTTCCGCTTCACTTCCAGCCAGATGTAATAGCAGAGGGCAACGATGGCAACCACACGGAACAGCGACAACACGATCTTGCTGCCCAACTGCATGCCAAAGGCCATGCCCATGTTCTCGATAAAGGTGATATAAAACCAGTCGAACACATGGATGCTCTCATGGAGCGTCATCGAGGTCTTTACCCAGATTTTAATGATCTGGTCTATAAGGAGAATGGCGACTACTATCAGTGTCGCCAGTCTGCCCTTGGTGATCAGAGGTGTCCTCGTTGTCACTTCTTGCCCTGATTCATCTTCGACTCCACACTCAACGTAGCGTGAGGCACAGCGCGCAGACGCTCCTTGGGAATCAGTTTACCAGTGATGCGGTCGATGCCGTAGGTCTTGTTTTCGATACGCACCAGTGCGGCCTTCAAGCCCTGGATGAATTTCTGCTGACGAGCAGCCATCGAGATCAGTTCCTCCTTCGACTGGGTAGCACTACCCTCCTCCAATGCCTTGTAGGTGGGTGACGTATCATCGACGTCATTGGAATCCTGATTGGTCAACACACGCATCATCTGCTCGTAGTCACGCTTGGCCAGGGCCATCTTCTCATTGATGATCTGACGGAACTCTTCCAGTTCCTCGTCAGTGTAACGGGTTTTTTCTGCCATAAGTTATTGATATTTTGTTTTTATTTATTTCTTTTCCACCTTGATGTTCAACTTGAAGTCATCAAACTCAACCTCCTGACCGTCATTGGCTTCCAGCGTAATGACATCTGCCAGGACCTGGGTCTTGATATAGTCGCCGAAGCTGTCCACAGACTTCTTCACCTCGTCGTTCGGAGCAAGGATAACACTGATTCTGTCTGTGATTTCCAGACCACTCTCCTTACGAATATTCTGGATGCGGTTGATGAGTTCACGGGCCATACCCTCGTTCTTCAGTTCCTCAGTCAGTTCCACTTCGAGGGCCACGGTCAAGTTGCCTTCGTTGGCCACCAGCCAACCCGGGATATCCTCAGAGATGATATCAACATCAACAGCCTCAACGGTCAACTCCTGACCTTCGATATTGAGGACGATAGTACCATTCTTCTCAAGTTCGGCGATCTGCTCCTGCGAGAGGGCATCCATAGCGGCAGCCACACTCTTCATGAGCTTACCGAACTTCTTACCCATCGTACGGAAATTGCACTTCACCTTCTTCACCAGTACACCGGCACCCTCCACGAAACGCAGTTCCTTCACGTTCACCTCGTTCATGATCAGGTTCTTCACGGCCTCAATATGTTTCTTCTGCTCAGCATCGACGGCAGGAATCATAATCGCCTGCAGCGGCTGGCGCACCTTGATATTCACCTTACGGCGCAGGGCCAGCACCATCGACGTGATCTTCTGGGCCATCTGCATACGGGCCTCCAGGTCCTTGTTGATCTGACTGTCGTCGGCCACAGGGAACTTATCGAGATGTACGCTATCGAGTGCACCACCCAAGTCTTTGTAGAGCTGGTCTGCATAGAACGGAGCAAACGGCGCCAACAGTTTGGCAACGGTCATCAAGCAGGTATAGAGTGTCTGATAAGCCGAGAGTTTATCCTCGCTCATCTCCTTACCCCAGAAACGCTTACGGTTCAGACGGACGTACCAGTTAGAGAGGTCGTCGTTCACGAAGGCATCGATCAGTCGGCCAGCACGTGTGGGATCATAGCCGTCGAGTTCTGCCTCCACACCCTTGATAAGTGTGTTCAGACAGCTCAATATCCATCGGTCGATCTCCGGCCGTTCCGTCTGTTGCTGTGCCACAGCAACAGACTGCCCTGGGTCGAAACCATCCACATTGGCATAGAGCGCGAAGAAGCTATACGTATTATATAAGGTACCGAAGAACTTACGACGCACCTCATCGACACCCTCGGGGTCAAACTTCAGGTTATCCCACGGCTCCGAGTTCGTCATCATATACAGACGGACGGCATCTGAGCCATACTTACCGATCATATCGAAGGGATTCACCACGTTACCCACATGCTTAGACATCTTGTTGCCCTTGGCATCAAGCACCAGACCTGAAGAAATCACATTCTTAAAGGCCACCGAGTCAAAGATCATCGTGGCGATGGCGTGCAGGGTAAAGAACCAGCCACGCGTCTGGTCCACACCCTCGTTGATAAAGTCACAGGGGAAGGCGATGTTCTTATCGATCAACTCAGCATTCTCAAACGGATAGTGGATCTGAGCGTAAGGCATCGAACCAGAATCAAACCATACGTCGATAAGATCCGTCTCGCGCTTCATGGGCTTACCGCTCTCAGAGACGAGGATGATATGATCCACATACGGACGGTGCAGGTCGATCTTGTCATAGTTTTCCTTACTCCAGTCGCAGGGCACGAAACCGTTATCCTTCAGCGGGTTCGACTTCATGAAGCCAGCCTTCACAGACTTCTCAATCTCGTTATAGAGTTCCTCCACACTGCCGATACATATCTCCTTACCGTCCTCATCGCGCCAAATAGGCAGTGGCGTTCCCCAGAAACGAGAACGCGAGAGGTTCCAGTCATTCAGGTTCTCCAGCCAGTTGCCGAAGCGGCCTGTACCCGTTGACTCCGGCTGCCAGTTGATAGTCTTATTGAGTTCGAACATACGGTCCTTCTTCGCCGTCGAGCGGATGAACCATGAGTCGAGCGGATAATAGAGCACGGGCTTATCCGTACGCCAGCAGTGGGGATAGTTGTGCACATGCTTCTCGATCTTCAGTGCCGTACCCTCCTGCTTCATCTCCATACAGATCACGATGTTCAGGTCTTCGGCCTTGGCGGCTGCCTGCTCGTCGTACTTACCGTCCTTATTAAACTCAGGAGCATAGGCGTTCTTCACGTAGTCGCCGGCATGATGGCTATAGCCCTCCTTATTGACGCACTTCGCAATGAAATTGCTGTCGAGCTCTTCCATCACGTAGTACTTACCCTGCAGGTCCACCATCGGACGGGTTTCACCTTTCTTATTTATAAGGAACAGACTGGGGATGTGGGCATCCTTGGCCACCTTGGCGTCGTCGGCACCAAAAGTCGGGGCGATATGCACGATACCGGCACCATCCTCCGTGGTCACGTAGTCACCAGGGATCACGCGGAAAGCCTCACTCTCCATCTCCACGAACTGGTCCTTGCCGTTCTCGCCCGTGAATACTTTCTCGGGATGAGCGGCTGCGTATGCCTTCACATAGTCAGCGGCATTCTGATCGAGTTTGGCCGATGGTTTCACCCAAGGCATCAACTGCTGATACTTCATGCCTACGAGCTCTTCACCCGTATAGTGGCCCACGATGCGATAGGGCACGAACTTCTCGCCTTTGTTGTATTCTGGCATCTCCTCACCGTCGGTGATATTGCCCTCAGGAGCGAGGTAGGCATTCAGACGACTCTCTGCCAGGATGATGGTGATCTTCTCACCGTTATAGCTGTTGTAGGTCTCCACAGCCACATAGTCGATCTTTGGACCGACGCAGAGGGCCGTGTTCGAGGGCAGAGTCCAGGGCGTCGTCGTCCAGGCCACGAAATAAGGTGTTCCCCACTTCGTCCACTC
>JAFYPG010000281.1 GCA_017547605.1 Prevotella sp. | reverse complement strand
CCTCGAGCTGCATCCCACCAAGTATGCTGAGGAACTCGTGAAGAAGATGGAGAAGAGCGGTGCCAAGGCTTACCTCGTGAACACAGGTTGGAACGGTACTGGCAAGCGTATCTCTATCAAGGATACACGTGGTATCATCGATGCTATCCTGGGTGGTGCTATCCTGAACGCTCCTACGAAGAAGATTCCTTACTTCGACTTCGAGGTTCCCACACAACTCGACGGTGTGGCATGGGGCATCCTCGATCCTCGCGATACCTATCAGAACCGCGCTGAGTGGGAAGAGAAGGCCAAGGATCTCGCTGCTCGCTTCATTAAGAACTTCAAGAAGTACGAGGGTAACGAGGCTGGTAAGGCTCTGGTCGCTGCAGGTCCGAAGCTCTAAAAAGCACTTTTTGACCTACATCAAAATAAGGGGCGGTTTCTTTGGAAATCGCCCCTATTTATTGATAAAACACGATAATCTTTGTACTTTTGCACTACGTAATCGTGAGATTATATTCTTATTCATTAGGTTAGTAGTTTTTAAGGTAAAGATTATGTTATTAGATTTTCAAACAACGGTGATGTTGGTAGCCGTGTCTGTAGTGACGGTATTAAGTATCGTAACACTGATGCATACCAATGTACGTTGAGAAGGAGTGCGGGGTGAGTGATTCATACCGCACTCTTTTTACACAAAAACACTAAACTAACTTAAAATCGGTCAAATTATATCATATTTTCTTTAATTATAAGGTGAAAATGGCTCAAATTTGCAGAATTGTGCGTAAATTTGCAACCAAATTGTGAAGAAAAAGAATTCTCTTTCAATGAAAAGACATATTTATGCACTCTGTATCACGCTGATGGGCGTGTTCCTATACAGTTCATGCTTAGGTTCTGACAGCAACTACGAGGTGGCCACCTATGATGACATGGCCATCACGGGGTTCAGTCTATCGGCCGCCAACAGATATATCCATACCACTTCCAAGAAGACTGGTAATGACACGATCTATAAGGAGGCCCTGACAACTAAGCCCACTTTTACCATCGATCAGACCCTGTATAAGATTTACAACACCGACTCTCTGCCCAAGGACTGTGATTTGAAGCATGTACTGGCCACAATCAGCAGCAGTACCTACAGTGGCAGCATCGTTATCAAGAGTGTTAATAGCGACACACTTTACAACTATTCCAGTACAGACTCCATCGACTTCAGCCAGCCAAGGGAGATCCGTGTGTATAACAACACGCTGGAGAAATACCGCACTTATGAGGTAACGCTCAACCAGCATCAGGTGGAAACAGGGACGATCCTTTGGGAAAAGATGCCAGCAGAGTCATATCCCGTTAATACGGAAAAAGAGAAATGGGAGAAACTGGTGACCGATGCCGGTCTGAAGTCCTTTATAGGTGCCGGTACGAAAGAGGCCTATGCCTTTAGTCAGGATGGCAGGATCATGGTGACAAAGGATGAGGGTGCTACTTGGACGCCCGACAGCCTTGATGAAGATATATCACTGCTACCGAAACAAGATATCGCTTTTGTTTCCTATCCCTTCGCTCCCAACGAAAAGACTGACTATCAGTTGCTGGCCGGTATTATCGAAGAAGGAGAGGTCATCAGTGTTGTATGGCGTAAAATTGCAGAATACGGCGAGGACAGTCAGGCCTGTAAGTGGGTCTATCTGCCCTACGAAGAATATAACAGATACTATCTGCCTGCCACTCCCAGCCTCAGCCTCGTGTATTTCCACGACAAGGTACTGGCCATTAGCGCCGACATGATACGCGCCAGCCAGGACGGGGGTATCACATGGCATACGTCAGACCAGTTCACGCTGCCTGACGAAGGTGACACGCACTTCCAGAACGTGGAGGCTGTCACTGATGACGAGGGTGCCCTCTGGTTCAAAGACAAAGACACCAACGAAGTATGGCGAGGGGTTTTGGTAGAATGATAAAAGGGCTGCTGCTGACAGCATTTCTTCTTTCCGCTCCTCACGTCATGGCACAAGATGAGCCGGAATATAGGATAGAAGTAGGAGCCGGAGCCGGTTTGATTGCCTACACAGGCGACTTTAACGGCAATATCCTGAAAGGGATGCAACCTTGGGGCGCCATAATGGCTAAATACCGTCTGAACCCCAGAATGGCTCTGGCACTAAACATCGGAACAGGAAAGATCAAGGGTTCTACCGATGATGTGGATACTTGGTATCCGACAGTTGAGCGTTACGAGTTTAACAACCAAATAACCGAGGTCGATCTCCGATATGAGTACAACTTCTGGGCATACGGCACGGGACAGGAATACAGGGGGGCGCGACGGCTGGTGCCATTCATCACCCTCGGATTAGGACTGACGCACCATAGCGGTGACAACAGCGGTATCACGATGAACCTGCCCATCGGGGCCGGCATCAAATGGAAAATGGCACCAAGACTGAACCTCACGGCTGAATGGGTGATGCGCTTCACGCCCAGCGACAACCTCGACGGCAGGGAAGACGTTTACGGGATCAAGAGTAGCGGACTTTTCAAGAATACCGACTGCTACAGCGTGTTACAAGTGGGACTATCCTATGACCTGTGGGCGAAATGTAAAACGTGTAATAACGACAGAGACTGATTATATGAAAGAACTATTGGACATGAGCCGTATTCCTCAGCACATTGCCATCATCATGGACGGCAACGGGCGCTGGGCCAACGAGCATGGCAAAGAGCGCAGATTCGGCCATCAGGCCGGCGTGGATGCCGTGCACTGCATTACATCTGAGTGCGTAAGATTAGGTGTCAAATACCTGACACTATATACCTTCTCTACAGAGAACTGGAACCGTCCTGCCGATGAAGTATCAGCCCTGATGGGACTGATACTGACTTCCCTGGAGGAAGAGATCTTCATAAAGAACAACGTGCGCTTCAAGATGATCGGTGACATGGATCGCCTGCCAGATATTATTCAGGAGAAGATCAAAGAACTGGAAGACCACACTGCCGGCAACACCGCGATGACAGTCGTCATCGCCCTGAGCTACTCGTCGAGATGGGAACTGGTCAGAGCCACGAAGAAAATCGCGCAAGGTGTCAGCGAAGGGAAATACAAAATAGACGATATCACTGAGGAGTTCATCAGCCAACATCTGGAAACAGTCTTCATGCCCGACCCCGACCTGCTGATTCGCACAGGCGGTGAACTCCGCATCTCCAACTACCTGCTCTGGCAGATTGCCTATTCGGAACTGTATTTCTGCGACACCTACTGGCCTGACTTCAACGAAGAAGAACTCTACAAGGCCATCTACAGTTACCAGAGCCGTCAGCGCCGTTTCGGAAAGACCGAAGCTCAGGTAGAGGCTGAAGAAAAGGTAAAAGAGTAAAAAGGTAAGAAAGTAAGATAGTAAAGTGTTATATAATTATATTATAAATAAGGTGAAGGCAACGGTAAGAAAGGTTTTACCTTTTTACCTGTTTATCTTTTTACCTTTAATTGCTGCTGCTCAAGACAAGATCATCAACCCTGACATCTCGTATGCCGGTACGCCCCGTACCTGTGAGATTGCAGGGATTGCCGTAGAAGGTGTGGATGGCTATGAAGACTATGTGCTCACAGGCCTTTCTGGACTGACGGTGGGCCAGATGGTGGATATCCCCGGCTCCCAGATCACTGAGGCCGTGAAGCGCTATTGGCGCAACGGTCTGTTCTCGAAGGTGAGCATCACCGCCGATTCCATCGTCGGTTCCAAGATCTACCTCTGCATCCATCTGGGCTTACGTCCCCGCATCAGCAACATTGTCTATCACGGTATCAAGAAGGCAGAGCGTGAGGATATGGAGACGAAACTCGGCATGGTAAAGGGCATGAGTCTGACGCGTAACATCATCGACCGTGCTCAGATCCTGGCTAAGAGATACTTCGACGAGAAAGGTTATAAGAATGCAGAGATCGACATCACCCAGATCGATGATCCCAACCACCCTGGACAGATTATCCTGGATGTGAACATCGACAAGAAAGCCAAGATGAAGGTTCGTCATCTTATATTCGAAGGCAACGAAAAACTGAAAGACAGCAAGATCAAGGGTTCGATGATCAGCAAGGGTGCCTTCGGCAAGATCCACGAGGCCGGCAAATTCAATAACATCTTCAAAGCCAAGAAGTTTACCGACGAACGCTATAAGGAAGCCAAGCAGGCACTGATCGAGAAATACAACGAGTTAGGTTTCCGTGATGCTACCATCATCGAAGACTCCGTCAGCAATTTCGATGACAAGCATGTGAACATCTATGTGAAAGTCGATGAGGGTGACAAGTATTTCATTCGCAATATCACCTGGGTGGGCAACACCGTGGTGACCACTGACTATCTGAATGCCGTACTGGGCATGAAGTCTGGCGACATCTATAACCAGAAGCACATCAACAAGCGCTTGAAGGAAGACGAGGATGCCGCAGGCAACTACTATTACAACAACGGCTACGTGTTCTCCAACATCGACCCCGTAGAGGTGAACATCGTCGGCGACTCCATCGATCTGGAGATGCGCGTCACCGAGGGTCCGCAGGCTCACTTGAACCATATCCGCATCTACGGTAACGACCGTCTTTATGAGGAGGTGGTACGCCGTGAACTCCACACAAAGCCCGGTGACCTGTTCAATAAGGAGGCTCTGCAGCGCTCCCAGCGCGACATCGCCTCGATGGGATTCTTCGACCCGGAGAAAGTAGTGCCCGACATCAAGCCCAACTATGAGGACGGTACTGTGGATATCGACTGGCAACTCGAGCAGAAATCCAACGACCAGTTGGAGTTTTCGCTGGGTTGGGGACAGACGGGTATCATCGGAAAGATCGGCATTAAGTTCAACAACTTCTCTATCCGGAACCTCTTTGGCAAGAATAAGCTGCATCGCGGTATCCTACCCTATGGTGATGGTGAGCAGCTCGCCTTCAGCTTCCAGACAAACGGTTCATACTATAGTTCCCTGAGTGCGAGCTACGGCACGAACTGGTTTGGCGGCAAGCGTCCGAACAGTTTCAACATCGGTGCCTACTACTCCCACCAGTCGGATATCTCGAGTTACTACCGTAACAACTCGTTCTACAACAACTATGCGATGTACAGTTACGGTTACGGCACATACAACCACTACTACTACAATTACGACTCGATGCTCGACGACGACAAGACGATGACCGTCTTCGGTGCCAGTATCGGATGGG
>JAFYPG010000280.1 GCA_017547605.1 Prevotella sp. | reverse complement strand
CTTGTCCTCCCACTTCTCCTCGAACTCCACGCAGTAGCCGTTGGTGAACTCGATGGTCTTCATGGCCTTGCCCGTCTTGGTCTCCAAGAACTCGATCTTACCGGTCTTCGGGAGGTTGCGCTCCGTCATCCAAGCCAGCAGGTCGGGGGTGCCGTCGTTCAGGGCCTTCACCTTTACCTGGATCTTACCGCCGCGGGGGATGCCTGCCATCTGTCCTTCTACATCAGTTGCCTGATCAAACTCATAGGTTACCATCAGCACTTCGCGATCCTTGTAACCGTCAATCTTCATTGAAACTGGAGTCTTTGCCATAATCTGTTTCCTTTCTTTAATTTTTAATTGTTATACTTTAATTTATTGTTTAAATGTTTATTTTCTCTTCGTCGCTCAGATCGTTTTTTGTCTGATTGACGATGCAAAGTTACGACGGATTTCGCCCCATTCCAAACTTTTTTCGTCTTTTCGTTTCGAGTTGTTGCGACACGAAAACCATATTGCGACAAACCTCATTCATCGCCTCAAAATCTGTCGCAAAACTGGTCTTTATGTTTGAATAAACTTCACTTTTCTTCTGTTTTTCTTGGAAATGCCTCTTTTTTTTTGTATCTTTGCAGTATGGAAAATCAGAAGATTATCAAACGAATCTCAGTGACGCCAGCGACACCAGTGACGCATGATTTCTTAAAAGTCTCACGGGTACTGCGCACGCGCATTATGCGCACGGGTGTAACACGTACACACCTACACGGTACGCGTGAAAAGTTTACGTATTATAGCGTCACTGGTGTCACTGTCCAAGGGCACAAAAGGGCCAGGCCCTACTGTGCCCTGAGGTGGGCGAATTGAAGGAATGGTTTCCAAGGCTTGTTAAGATGTCTCGAACGACTCATTCAGATTATTCCTATACCCTATAAGGAATTATCCGAACACGTCGTAGAGACTATCCGGATAACACGAAGAGACTATCTGAACGACTCGTAGTTGTGCCCCTCAGCATCGAGACGATCTGGTGTATATTCGGGCGACGATGGCACCGCTGATGTTGTGCCACACACTGAAGATGGCACCAGGGATGGTGGCCATGGGATAGGCGGCGAAGTGGAGCGTGGCCAGCGACGAGGCGAGGCCCGAGTTCTGCATGCCTACCTCGATGGAGATAGCCCGCTTTTTCGGTTCTGTAAGTCCCAACAGGCGCCCGATCAGATAGCCCAGACTCAGTCCGCAGAGGTTGTGAAGCATGACCACCATGACGATAACCAGACCGCCTGCCAACAACTTGGAGGCATTGGCACCAATGATGATCGCCACGATAAAGGCGATGGCAAGTGAGGAGATCGCAGGGAGATAATCAACGGCTTTCTCCGTGAACTTGGGCCAAAGGGCTTTAACGATTAATCCCACGACAATAGGCAGGATGACCACCCAGAGGATGCTCAGCAGCATGCCCACCACATCGACATTGACGCTCTTCCCCGCCAAGGCCCATGTCAGCAAGGGCGTCAGCAGCGGAGCCAGTAAGGTGGAAACGCCCGTCATTCCTACCGACAATGCCAGGTCGCCTTTCGCCAGATAGGTAATGACGTTCGATGCCGTGCCGCCAGGACAACAGCCTACCAGCACCACACCCAGGGCCAACGCTTCGTCGAGTTGGAAGGCTCTTGCCAGTCCCCATGCCAGCAGCGGCATGATGGTGAACTGCGCCAGACAGCCGACGATGACATCCTTCGGGCGACTGAACACGATCTTGAAGTCCTTGAGGTTCAGCGTCAGTCCCATGCCGAACATGATGACGCCCAGCAAGGGGTTGATGACCGTTGTTGGTATTTGTTGCAGTACAGTTGGGAATGCCAATGCCAGCAAAGCGGCCGCCAGCACCAGTAGCCCCATGTATTCTGATATATAATGACAGAGTCTCTTCATTGTAACGTGATCTTATACGGTGCAAATTTACAAATTACTTATTAAAATAACCACATTAAATAAAAAATTGTCTATCTTTGCACATGTTTAATTGGACAAAACAGTGATGACCTACCGAAAACTGATTTCAATGTGTTTGTTGCTCTGTATGACTATGAGCAGTACGCAGGCACTGGGGCAGATTCACAGTTTCTCATCCTCATACGACGGAACGAAGATCGGTATGAGCAACTGGGACATAAAGGCTGCCCTCGGCTTCACGTTCTAATTAACTTACACGGGATTATTCTATCTTTCCAGCCAGTCGCATGCGGGTGGCGGCGGGTGTCTCGGGGACGGTGATGTTGGCTGTGTTCACCTGCTGCTGTTCACCGTCGATGTTGAACTGCAGGGTGGCTCCGTCGGGGCGCACGTCGATGGTGACATTGGCACCCATCACCAGCGGCAGGTTCACGTCGCCATGACCGCCGGGGAAGCCGCAGAGCACGGGGATGTTATACGACTTCAGCAGTTCGTGGAGCATGGCCTCAACACTCTCATAGGTGAACTCGGTGCCGCAGTCGGTGAACTCGCCGAGAATGATGCCCTGGCAGCGGTCGAGCACGCCGTTCATCTGGAGGATGCGCATCTGACGGTCGATGTTGTGCATCGACTCCTCCACCTCCTCTACAAAGAGGATGAGGTCTTTGCCCTTGGTGGCGTCGGCTTGCGTGCCGAGATTTGGTGCGAAGGTGCAGATATTACCGCCTACGAGTGTACCTGTGGCCTGGCCCGTGATATTCTGCTTATGAGCAGGCACTTCGTAGCGGGGTACCTTTCCTAACAGCAGGTCGCGCATTAGCGTGCTGGTGGCGTCGGTGCCACCCTTGGCCAGGAACGAGCTCATGGTGCCGTGTATGCTCATCACACCAGCACGCGTCAACAGGCCATGCAGGGTGGAGATATCGCTGAAACCCACCAGCCATTTCGGCGAGGCCTTCAGTTCAGACAGCTTCAACTGGTCGATGAGTTGGATGGTGCCGTAACCGCCACGGTTGCAGATGATGGCCTTGATGGTGGGGTCGCTGAGCGCCCAGCGGATATCGCTCACACGCTCGTCCACAGTGCCGGCATACTTCCCATCGACCACCTTACCCACATTAGGCCCGACGACGGGTTCCAGTCCCCATGAGCGCAACACGTCGGCGGTCTTCTCCACGTTCTCCATCGGTGTGTAGTAAGACGGCGAGATCAGCGCCACCTTGTCACCTGCCTTCAGATAGTCGGGTTTCTCGCAGTTCAGCACCACTGGCTGATCGGGGGTCACTATTATTACCTCATCATCGCTACACGATGTCATTATGTTTACGCCGCAAACGAGGGTGGCGGCTAGCACCCATTGAGTCATTCTCGTTTTCATTGTCGTAATCAATCTTTATCTACGATGACAGTGGGCGTATCATGGTATCGACCCACCACTAAGATATTTTTCTGGGTTTTATAGCGATAGAGGCCCGAAAGCGTTGAAACGACTAATTCGTAACTGCGCCCGATCTCTAATTGGTCGAGAGTCTGCAACAGGTTATAGTTGTTAGCCTCCTTCGGCTTGAATTCATAGAAGACGCTGTCTGGAATGAGCACCGTCTGCGGATCATCAAGGTGGAGCGTAGTTGAAAAGGTACCTATAGGCGAGCTGATGCCCGTAAACACAAAATGCATTTGACTGCCACAATAGGTGCGCAACAACTCAAAACTGGCACTGAGGCGGTCCACGTCGTATATCATCATGCAATGTAAACCAGGCCATAGTTGATCTACCATCTGCGTTCCGATATGGTGGGCTTCCATGATTTCACGAATCGCATGAGCCCTTTCTGGATCACCCTTTATATAGGGATTACCATGTTCAATGTCTTCAGTTAGTCTGGGCCAATGTTTCTCAATATAGCGAAGCAGTTCTATCATTTTGTCATGTTGATCGCAAATGGCGATGGAAATAAATTGCTGCTTCAGCGCAAAGAGGGCTTGGAGATAGAGGATGTCTGTTCTGTTAGAAGCATTTGCGACATCAACAGGTATGACATAAACCTGATCGTAATCAAAATCGCGTTTTACTAGTAGCCGGCCAAGCATATTCCCCTTATAAACGCCCGACGGAAGTCGTTCAATACGATTGTCAACCAAGTTCAGTACCATGCCATCTGTCAGCAGTCCATGATTGCCAGCGACAAAGAAGCCTGCACTGAAGCCATAATCATGATATGTTTGTATGCCCCATCTGGACAGAGGGAGTAACTTATAACCATCTAAAGGAGAAAGATAATCTGTAAGATAAGCCGTCAGGACATTTCTTTCGCCATTGGCTATACGCTCTATGTATGCCGAATAGTCCTTATAAGAGGTCAAGTGAATATATCGTCTGTACTCGTCCAGATTGTGGATGTGTTCAAAGCCGTGATCGCGACCGAATGCCGTCTTGGCATTCTCACGAACCAGCCTCAACACGAATTCCTCCTGACACTGCATTGGATCGAAGGTGATTTCCTCAAGCCTGTTCCAGACTTTCTGGCCGTCAGCCCATCGAGCCTCGTTGACAATCTTGATGACCTTTTCGTCCATACCTATTATTCTTTCATCAATTGCGGATTGGCCTTATCGACCTTATAAGATTCCATAATGCCTTTGATGTTAAAGGTCAGGATACTCCTGTCTGTTGTCACATCCAGTATGCATGGTGCACCATATATCAGAGGGATGCAACTGTTGCTGCCAACAGGAAAGCCGCAACAGATGGGGATATCGTATTCACGAAGATGTGCAATCAGCATCTGTTCTACACTTCCATATTGAAGGTCGTACTTAATAGAATTGAAAGTGCCGAAGATGATACCTTTCACCCTTTCAAAATCCTGTTCCAAAGTCAGCGTATAGAACAATCGGTCGATGTTGTGCAAAGACTCCTCAACCTCTTCAATAAAGAGGATAATGTCCTGCTTGGGTGG
This sequence comes from Prevotella sp., assembly GCA_017547605.1. Taxonomy (GTDB): domain Bacteria; phylum Bacteroidota; class Bacteroidia; order Bacteroidales; family Bacteroidaceae; genus Prevotella. Next base: position 1,718 of record JAFYPG010000280.1, on the reverse strand, counting down.
AAGATGGAACCTCGTTCCTGCTATAGCAGCAAAACTAGAGAGATTACCACCGACAAGAATACCTTCTGCATAACCACTCTTATTATATGGATTGCCAGAGATCTTGTATTGCGGAAGGGTACCAAAGAGGATATTGCGGGCAATGCTGGTTGCTGGCTCCTGACAACTTGCTATTTGGAAAGCCATAGGACCATGAATACACATCAGACCTGCACCAGCAACAGCATAAAGCAGGATGGTGATGTCGCCATGACCAATTATCCATTTGGGATGTTGATGATAGTATTCTTGTGGGATACGGTTTAACAGGTGAATGGAGCCATAGCCGCCACGAGAGCAGATAATGGCCTTGATCGTGTCGTCTTCAAGTGCCCACAACAGGTCAGCAGCGCGTTCATCGGCTGTTCCTGCATAGGCATTTACATTCAGATTGTTGGTGTGAGGGCCGATGACGGGCTGCAGCCCCCAACTTTTAAGGGTGTCTGCAGCCTGTTGTAAGGCCTCTTGTGGCACCCAATAAGCGGGGGAAACAAGGGCTACCTTATCGCCAGCCTTTAGAAAAGGTGGTTGAACAATCTTTTTACCTTGATACATTATGAAGCAAACTCATTATTATTTTATTTGTGCAGCGCAAAGGTACAATTTTCCTCGTTTCTCTGCAATAGTCAGAAACCTTGTATAAGCTGTTTTTGTAAATTCTGAGACAATTATTGAAAATTCTGCGAGTCGGGCATCTGACATCTCATCCACGAGGTGACGGTCAGACCCTTGAACTGCTTGAAAGCGGCGGCGAATGTGCTGTAGCTTCTAAAGCCGCACTCGTGGGCCAACTGCTGGGCTGTAAACGTTCGTTTTGCCACCACACTCTCACGGTAGAGACGCTCGAAGTGAACGATGCGCAAACGGTTGACGTAGGCATTGTAGGTGATGCCTTGCTGGGAGAAATACTGGCTGAGGTAGGTGCGGTTGGTGCCCACCGCTTCGCCCAGTTGTGCCAGCGTAAGATCGTGCTGCAGATAGAGCTGCGGCATCTCGCAGTACTCCTGTAACAATGCCCCGATGTTTGTTGGGATGGTAGCATAGGGTGTCTCCGTCTCCTCCTTGACTTCCAGTTCCTGCAATGTCTCCACACGCCAGAGCAGAAAAACGATGATAAATAGTGTGATTATCTGCGAGAGATACTCCCTTGGCATATCTCCAGGATTCGTGGAATAAACCTCATAGATGAGAAAAAGAGCGGCTGCAAACAACAGGCTCTGCCATACCTCCTTGTGCTCCAAATCGGCATAGTTCTCTTTCAGCCAACGGCTATATCGCACCAACTCGTATATATAATAGGTGATAAAGATGGCGATGATAACCACCTGGCAGTTGTGCATCAAGTCCAAGCCGTAATTGCTGTGAGTAGCAATTCCCACAGCAGCTCCCCCTATGACCAGCGCTTGAGTGGTGACCCAGGGCCATATCCTGTGCTGGCAGTCCTGCAATATCCGAAGCAGCAATGCCATGGCGAGGGGCACCAGCGTGATATGGTCAAGCATGATGCATAAGATATTTCGCACCAGTCGGTCGTCGGCTAGCCAGTAAATACCAATCACAGACCACCACACATGACTCGCCGCTGCCATCATGAAGAAAGCTGCCGTCCATCGGCGCAGTACCCTTGGAGGTGTGACTGCAGGTGCAATGGCGTTACTGCGTCTCAGCCACAGATAGAG
>JAFYPG010000004.1 GCA_017547605.1 Prevotella sp. | reverse complement strand
GGCGTGCTGAGTGATGTCGTTCCAGAGATCCGTTGCCTGTGGATCCAGGCTGCCGCCTATTTCGGCTTTGCCTGCATTGTCTATGGTGTCGAGAAGCGTCGTGCCTATCGTCATGCCCATGAGCGTTTTGAGTTACTCCGTAAGAAACGTGAGATCCGTCTGCAGTTGAAGGGGAAGAAAGTAGGTGAATGATGACAAATGAAGAGTTGTTGAATAAGACGATCAGCTTTCTGCGCTTCCCGCTGACGGTAGGGGTCGTTTTCATTCACTTCAATCTGGCAGAGCACGGTTTTACAATTCATGGTGTTACGTATGGACTCGATCATCCTGCGTGGTATGATTTCCTGATTAATTTTTTCAGTGAGGTGCTGCCTCAGATTGGTGTTCCTCTCTTTTTTATCATATCAGGTTTCTTGTTCTTCTATCGTGTCGATTTTGATGGCAATGTCTATAAGAAGAAACTACAGAAAAGGGTCAGGACGCTCCTGATACCCTATTTCTTGTGGAACCTGATAGCCATCTTGGTTCATGCCATGTATCAGATCTCATTTCTGTTCCCTCATGCTACTCAGGAGGAGATGCATTTCTCTTTCATCCGCATCCTCAAGACCTTCTTTGCCAATATCCCTAACGAGGGTATCTTCGTGATGCCGGCAGAGGATGCCATAACGGCGTATTCGGGTTTTATTTATCCGATCAACCTGCCCATGTGGTATGTACGTGAACTGATGGTGATGATTCTGTTGACGCCTGTCATCTTCTGGCTGATGAAGCGGATGGGGAAATGGCTGGTGATAGTCTTGGGGCTGATCTATTACTTCTACCAACCCATCGTCATGCCCAATGGCGGATGGAGTGTCTTAATGTGTCAGGCTGCTTTCTTCTTCTCCTGGGGTGCCTACTACAGCATCCACAAGATCAACTTTGTGGAAAGCCTCAGGCAATACCGTTATGCACCACTGATCTATCTTCCGATAGCCGTTGCTGACGCCTTGACGAAAGGTACTACTTATAACCTGTATATCCATCAGGCGGGGATCCCTTTCGGTATCGCCTCTGTCGTCGTTATCGTGGCGTATCTGTTGGAATCCGGGAAAGTGAAGGTGAATACCACACTGGCCAATTCCAGTTTCTTTGTCTATGCACTCCATACCTTAATCATAGCAGAAGTCGGCAAGGTGGTTTTCTCCGTCTTGCATTTGTCTGGCAACTTGCCTTCTATGCTTCTGCTTTATGTGGCTGTACCAGTTGCTACAGTCCTGTTGTGTGTGGCACTGTATGTCTTCCTCAAACGCTTCGTCCCGTCTTTCTGTAGTCTGCTGACAGGTGGAAGATAGAGGAACACCCTATTTCATTCCAACGATTTGTGTCTTGGGCTTCTCCTTGTTGCGACGGTTGACAACGGTGACAACGGCCTGGGCCAGATTGATAAAGGCCAGTCCTGTGGCAGTGTCGCTGTTGAGCGCGACAGGTGTGCCAGCATCGCCGTTATCGCAGATACCCTGTACCAGTGGTATCTGTGCCAGCAGGGGGACATTCATTTCCTCTGCCAGTTTCTTACAGCCTTCCTTGCCGAAGATATAGTATTTATTCTCAGGCAACTCAGCAGGTGTGAACCATGCCATATTCTCGATGAGGCCGAGGATGGGTACATTCACCTTCTCATTACGGTACATATCTATTCCCTTGCGGGCATCCGCGAGGGCTACGGCCTGAGGTGTGCTGACGATGACGGCACCTGTGATGGGGAGTGTCTGTAATAAAGTAAGGTGTATGTCACTCGTGCCTGGTGGGGTGTCGAGGATAAAATAGTCGAGTTCCCCCCAGTCAGCATCGGCAATGAGTTGTTTCAGGGCACTCGTGGCCATGCCACCACGCCAGAGCGTAGCGGTATCAGGGCTCACAAAGAAGCCGATACTCAATAACTTGACACCGTACTGTTCGACAGGGATAATAAGATCGCGGCCGTTTTTGTGGATAGCATATGGCTTCTCTTCCTCCACATGGAACATCTTAGGCATCGACGGACCAAAGATATCGGTATCCAGCAGACCCACCTTATAACCCAAGCGTGCGAGGGCGATGGCGAGGTTGGCTGAAACGGTGCTCTTACCCACACCTCCCTTGCCGCTGCTCACAGCGATGATGTTTTTCACACCAGGCAGCATCTGACCTACCTCTGGACGGGGAGCCGTCTTGAACTCCGTCTCGATGGTTACTTCCACATCCTGTCCGCAGTGATACTTGATGGCAGCCTCGGCGGCTTTCACTGTTGATTTCAGGAACGGGTCTGTGTCGCGTGGGAACACGAGCACGACCTTTACTTTCCAAGGTTCTCCTTCGGCAGAGGGAGCGGCTACCGACGGGGTGTCGGCAACCATCTCACTCTCCACGAGATTTTTCTTCGTGCCGGCATACGTCACCGTAGCCAGCGCATCCATAATCAGTTTGGGGTATAGTGTCATATTTTATTTGTTCTCCTTCACGCCCTTCACCTTGCTCCATTTCTTATCGGTTGTGTAGATCGCCCTTGATCCCTTGGGGATAAGGATGACGGCATGAGTGCCCTTGAAGGTGTCGCCGCTGATGGATGGTGGGGTGCCGCTGTTTATGATGATAGTGTTTAGGGCTGCGCAATCCTGGAAGGCACTGCCACCGATTTCCTTCACTGTAGCGGGCAGGTCAACACTTGTAATCTGGATACATCCCTTGAAAGCATCACCGCCGATGGACTTCAGACCAGTGGAGAAATTAAGCGACTGGAGGGAGGCGCACTTTTCGAAAGCGGCATCCTCGATAGTCTTCAGTTCTGCGGGCCAGTTGATGTCTGTCAGCAGGGCGCAGCCGCAGAAAGCGTTTCGTCCAATGCGTTTCACGGTATTGGGCAGAACGATTTTTCTCAGGTTGCCACAGCCACGGAATACGTTGGTCTCGATCTCATCGAGTAGGGTGATGCCTGTGATGCTGTCGAGACTTGCACAATCCTCGAAAGCATGATCGCCAAGACTCTTCAGATAACTGGGGAAGCGAACAGATTTCAGGCTGCTGCATTTCTGGAAAGCGCAGTCCTTGATCTTCGCAATGGATTCGGGAAGAGTGATTTCGACCAGCGACTTACATCCATCGAAGGCATGACTGCTGATCTCCTTCAATGAAGAAGGCAGACTGATGGCCTTAAGGCTCGAACAACCCTTGAAGGCCGATACATTCACGTCGGCCAGTGAGCCTTCCATTTTGACGGTCTCCAAAGAGGTGCAGTTCTGGAAGGCATATTGTCCCAAACTGGTGATATTGTCGAGGGTGATGGCCTTCAGGTTCTTACATCCCAGGAAGGCTGAGGTGCCTATCTTGGAGACAGACGCCATCTGGATAGTTTCCAGACTGATGCAGCCATCGAAAGCGGAAGCCTCAATCTCATCCACAGAACTGGGCAGAGCCATAGTTGTCAGACTCTCGCAGCCCTTGAAAGCAGAACTGCCGATCTTTTTAGTACCTTCTGGGATATTAATATTCTTCAGGCTCTTGCATTTGTTGAAGGCCTGAGAGGCAATGTCCTTGATACCGTCAGGCAGTTGGATGGAGGCGAGGTTCTTGCAACCCTCAAACGCCTCGTTGCCGATGGTCTTCAGACCAGTAGGCAGACTGATGGTTGCCAGACTCTCGCAATCCTTGAAGGCTCCAGCGTCGATGACGGTGACTGCGTCGGGGATGGTGATTTCGACCAGATTACTGCAACCGTTGAAGCAGTCCTTGCTGATGACACTGATGCTGGAGGGAAGAACGGCCTTTGTCAGACTCTTCGCGCCAGAGAAGAGACCCTTCGGCAGTTCGTTGGCCTGTGTCTTGATACCGCCCTTGTCGCTACTCTCCACGATGGTGATACCAGAGAGATCCACGGTGTTCACTAAGCACTCATCAGGATTGTTCTTGTCGGTCTTTGTGCGGGTGATGATCTCCTGGAGTAGTTTGAGATCGGTGCCGTTGAGGGCACCACTGACTGTCAGGTCTGCGACCTTGAATTTCTGCTCACCAATCTGGGTGGCCAACTTTCCGACGGAATCGACCTTTATATTCACT
>JAFYPG010000279.1 GCA_017547605.1 Prevotella sp. | reverse complement strand
TCGAGCAGCAGCAGTTGGTGCAGCAGATTCTTGACAACGGCTTTGCCTATGAGTCGAATGGTTCCATCTATTTCGATATCGAAGCTTACAACAAGAAGTTTAAGTATGGCATTCTCTCTGGCCGTTCGTTGGAGAATATCAAGGACGAGAGCCGTGAACTGGCAGGAGTAGGCGAGAAGCGTAACCAGGCCGACTTTGCCCTGTGGAAGAAGGCTCAGCCCGAGCATATCATGCGATGGCCCTCACCTTGGAGCGACGGTTTCCCTGGTTGGCATTGTGAGTGTACGGCGATGGGTCGTAAGTATCTAGGTGAGGAGTTTGATATCCACGGTGGTGGCATGGATCTTGTGTTCCCCCACCATGAGTGTGAGATTGCCCAGGCGCAGGCTTCGATGGGTCATCAGGCCGTGAAGTACTGGATGCATAACAATATGCTGACCATCAATGGCCAGAAGATGGGTAAGTCGTATAACAACTTCATCACGCTGGAGCAGTTCTTCACGGGCAACCATCCGCTGTTGGAGAAGGCCTACTCACCGATGACCATCCGTTTCTTCGTGCTTTCAGCCCACTACCGTGGTACTGTCGATTTCTCGAACGAGGCCCTTGTGGCTGCTGAGAAGGGACTGGAGAAGTTGCTCAACGCCATCAATGACTTGGAGCGCGTTCAGGCTTCTGCTGAGTGCGATGCTGAGACCAAGAATGTGGTGACGGAGTTGCGCCAGAAGTGCTACGACGCTATGAACGACGACTTCGCTACTCCTCAGGTGATCAGTTACCTTTTTGAGGCCTGCACCACGATTAATAAACTCGTGGATCACAAGGCTACGATCTGTGCCGACTGTGTGAAAGAACTGAAGGAGGTGATGCATCTCTTCGCCTTCGAAATCCTCGGATTAGCACCGAATTCCAAATTCGGCGCAACGGTAGGGGGAAATTCTAACGATGCCCGTGAGGAGGCCTTCGGTAAGGTGGTGGATATGGTACTCGAACTGCGTGCCAAGGCCAAGGCTGATAAGGACTGGGCCACCAGCGACAAGATCCGCGACGAACTCGCTGCCGCAGGTTTCGAGGTGAAGGACACCAAGGACGGTGTTACCTGGAAACTGAATAAGTAACTATAAAGAGGCGTATCAATTGTGATACGCCTCTTTTGTCATTTCGATAGCCACCGTCTTACGCTTGAATTTCTCGAATGAGAGGTAGTCGAGGCCCTTGTGTGGGCGGTCTGTTCCCCATGAGTTTTTCATGATGAAGTATTTCGCTCCAATGCTGTCGTGGGCGATACCCACGATTGCCATCGCGTGTCCCTTGCTCTCCCAACAGATGCCATGATGGGCTCTCACTGCCCGTTCTGTCTTGGCGAGCAACGAGTCCATGGGGATGTTATAGTAGCGGTCGTGCAACCAGTTGTCAGGCACGTCGATGTCCGTCATCTGGTAGTAGGGCTCGTCGTCATTGCTTGTCAGGGTGATATACTCGTTGGGGGCACAGACACTACGGGCGAACTCCTGAGGGGTATAGGTGGCACCGAGCATGAACACCCACTTGGGGGCAGGTGTCTCCACCTTGCGCATGGCGTCGTAGCCCACGATACCGTATTTCTGTATCAGTCGTAGCAGTGTAGCGCCCATGCCCCGTTTGCTCTCTGGCGCTTGAGGCTCCTGCTCCAGCATCTTCTCAATATAGTAAGGAGAAAGGTTCACGGAGTCGCCCCAGGCGAGATGCTCCGTCTCGATGGCGGCCAGCATGGCGTAGATCCAGCAGGTCTGATTCTCCCCCTGATCCTTGATGGGTGTCATACGGTTCAGCACCTCGTGGGTGAACTGCTGAGGCTCCTCCTGGGCACACCCCAACAGCAGCACAACGGCCATGAAACAGACTAATCTCCTCATCGTATGGTATAAGGTCGGTGACTATACGTATCGCTGTTCGATGACCTCCCAGTCAATAATCTGCCAGAGGGCAGCGAGGTGGTCAGGACGGCGGTTCTGATAGTCCAGATAGTAGGCATGCTCCCAGACGTCGAAAGTCAGTAACGGTTTCAAACCCTTCTGCACAGGATTGGCAGCATTCGGCTCCTGGGTAATAACCAGTTTTCCGTCTTTGTCGGCTGACAACCATACCCAACCAGAGCCAAACAGGGTAGCACCCTTCTTTTGGAACTCTTCCTTGAAAGCCTCGAATGAACCAAATTGATGGTCGATAGCCTTTGCCAGTTTGCCAACAGGTTTGCTGTCTGCCTTGGGTGCACAGAATTGTCCAAAATACAGATTGTGGTTCAGAATCTGTCCGGCATTGTTCAGCATACCTCCCTCAGCCTTCAGTACAATCTCTTCCAACGACAATCCTGCTAATGGACTCCCTTCCAACAGTCCATTCAGGTTGTTCACATACCCAGCCAAATGCTTTCCATGATGGAAACCAATCGTCTCTTTGCTGATTACCGGCTCTAAAGCCTCCTGCGCATACGGTAGCGCCATTAATTCAAACTTTCCCATATCTTTATCGTTTAGTTATTCTGCTGCAAAGATAGTTATTATTTTAATATAAACACTATTTTTCCGAATATAATGACCTGATTCAGCAAAAAACACTATCTTTGTAGCCGAAAAGGTGATAAAATGAACGCGCAAGAGATAATTACCTACATGGAGTCGCTGCGCAACGATGAGCAGCGCAAGATACTTATGGGGTTCTTCAAGACAGGGCCAGGTGAGTACGGTTTCGGTGATGAATTCTTAGGCCTGAAGGTGCCGCAGACGAGGGAGGTGGTTAAGGCCGCAGGATCTGATTTCCCGCTGAGCGAGGTGCCCACGTTGCTGATGTCGAAATGGCATGAGGTGAGACTCTGCGGTTTCTTGATACTTGTGGCGAAGTTCGAAAAGTTGGCTACTAAGCGACTGGAAAATAATGCCGATGCCATCGCTAAGCGCGATGAGATTTTGACGATGTATCTGCAATATGCTGAGCAGGCGAATAATTGGGACTTGGTCGATCTTTCTGTGCATAAGATCCTTGGGCACTGGTTGCTCATGCCCACGAACCTGGGCGACAGTGATTATAAGATTAAACTGCTTGATGACCTTGCTGCCAGCCCTTGTCTCTGGAAGCAGCGCATGAGCATCGTCTGCTCATGGAAGACCTCACAGCAGGGCGATCCCTCGTGGTGCCTCCGCTATGCCGAGATTCACCTCCACCATCCCCACGACCTCATGCACAAGGCTGTAGGCTGGATGCTCCGCGAAATGGGTAAGAGGGTATCAATGGATCTCCTCCGCGAGTTTCTCCGCCAGCACGCCCACGAGATGCCACGCACCATGCTCCGCTACGCTATCGAAAAGATGCCCGAC
>JAFYPG010000278.1 GCA_017547605.1 Prevotella sp. | reverse complement strand
TCGTTGTGGATCTGTGCCGTGGGGTTGGCGGCCGCCAGTTCCTCGCACTCAGCAATCATCGAGAGGATACAACGGATGACCACGGTGCTGCGGGCATCGATCTTCAGGTCCTTTGTCTTGAAAATCTCCGGGAAGTTCTGGACCATGCGCCTGCCGATGCCATGGTGCTGGCGTTCGCCGACAGTTGTCAGGTCACCCAATCGCTTCACCGTGGTAGGAAAGAACGCCTCCAGTTTCTTCAGCGTCTCCTCGCCCGTCTCCGTCAGTTTACCTGCCTCACGTGCCTCCTTCAGCGTATTCATGGGAAGGGTGTATTCGCCTTCCCAGATCAGCCAGCGCGAGCCGTGTCGTCCGTAATGGCTCATATAAAAGGGCTCATATCCTTTCGGACTGGGTGTCAGCGGCTTTGTGGACAACTGACGGTCGTAGTCCAGATAGTTACTGCCTGCCAGATAGTGGTTAGCGGCAATCTCATCCTTGGCGGAAGTCTCAAACACAGGTGCCTTCTGTGCCTGCACGGTCATCACACATCCGACGACCAAGGTTAATAATACTTTTCTCATGTCTTATGGTTTTAGTTTTTGATAATACCTCAATGGTTCTAACAAACTGATCTCGGGATGGATCATCTGGATGAAATCGTTCAACAGCCAGTCAGGACGGAAGGGCGACTCCTCGTAGAAAAGTGACGTCGTGACGTTACAGCCGTACAGTTCTCCCGTCTGGAAAGCATGGAACTGACTATAACCTTCTTTCTCTGCCAACAGTTGTTCGCTAGTGATGGGTTGTTCACTGTCGTAGCGGAACAGCCACACCTCCGCATCACTGGCCTTCTCCAGTACCGTCTCAAAAGGCAGTGAGAGCGAGCCGCTATGCTCATCGTCGGCCCAGGGATACTGCCCACCGGCATCCTTAATCATCTGGCCGATGGTGCTGCGGCCTCCTGGAACATACCATACAGAGCCCACCTGTTTATCGACCACCACCGAACGGCCCTTGCCAGCCTTCTGAGCCTGTCGCTTCAGGGCATGGTAATTCTTATCCACGACGTTAAAGAGACTGTCGGCCTTCTCCTGACAGCCGAAGAGCAAGCCATAGATGCGCATCCACTCGGCACGGGCCAGAGGCGACACCTCCATATACTCGGCACACTCCACGAGTGGGATGTCGATATCCTCCAACTTACCATATCCCCCACTATTCTCGAAAGGAGAAAGGAGAATGGCGTCTGGATGCAGGTCGATGATCTTCTCGATAACAGGGCTCATGCCGTCACCGCAGTCAGCGATGCGTCCCTGTGCTACCTGCTGCTGAATCCAAGGAATCTTGATGTACTTGAGATCAGCCACACCCGCGATCCTATCCTGACAACCGAGATTCATCAGCAGGGCACTGTGTACGGTCGTAAAGACCACCGCTCGCTGGAGGGGCGTACGGATCACCGTTCCCTTGGGAAGATGGACGGGCAACTGGGCCTCACGGGGCACCAAAACATAGGTGTGCAGTGCCTTCCCTTCCTTCCAAGGGTTGGCCAGCGTCACCACCGTATAACCGTCGTACTCGACGACTGATGGCAGTGTGGCGTACTTAAAAGCCAGACTGTCACCGTTCCCCTGATGGCGTCCGGTCCGCCCGCCACAGGAGAACAGTAACAATGCTGTAAGAAGTCCTAACAGGTGCTTCATTAATAGGTATAGGTCTGCTTGTCAAAGGTAAAGCCAATCATGTGAGGCTCAATACCTGTCTCGAAGTGTGAGTTCTTAATGTACTCGCCACTGCTGGTGTACATATTCGCATAACCAGGCAGCGTATAGCTGGTATAACCTGTTTCAGGATCCATCGAACGTGAGGCAATGGTGATATACCCCCTGATAGGATCCACGGCAATGGCTGCAGGACTGAATATCTCATAACCCTGATCACCCGTAAGGGTCAGATTCGTCCTTGTACCAGTATAGGTGTTGAACATGCTGTAAGTCGGCTTGGAAGTATTTCCATAAGGGTCATTGAAGGTAACGAGGTTATAACCGACGATGGTTGTACCGTTCAGATATACCAAGCCAACACCTAAACCTGTAGCATTTTCTATCAAGTTCGTCACAACGCCATTGTTGTAGCAGTACAGGCCGGCATCTATCTGGTTCCACGATTCGTCATAATGTCCCCAATCAAGGATATAAAGAATATCTCCGTATGCAACGATCTCCTGAGGATTCTGGATCTTCTCGTTCTTGATCTCCTCAACGGTACCGCTGCTCAAGTTAATCTTAGAGATAGAGGCGTTACCATAACCATAATCACTGTTAGCCACATATAGGATTGGCTCTGAGTTCGTTCCGCCCACGGTCAGACCTTCCGGGGCTGAACCTACCTGATATTTGATCTGTGACATCTCAAGGGTCTTGGCATCGAGGATGCCTACATAACCGCCATAGGTCGTGAAGTAGATGTTATTTCCATAACATGTGATATGGCGCGGATTGTAACCCTCTTTCTCGCCCATCGTCCCTGTGGTACTGATAGCCTTGATGATGCTGAAGTCCTTCTTGTTCAACACAAATATCATATTATCGGTAGAACCGACTACAAAGATAGTGTCGCCCTTGGTATAGGCATCATTGGGTGTATCACCCAGACCACCTGCTCCATTCAACAACTGTTGTGTCTTCAGCGTTTCGTAGTCGAAATACGTGAGACTGCCATTGTTCTGGTTCCACGTACCGTTGTTAATCACATACACACCCGAGGTGTAAGTTATCGTCTCGGAGTTTTTCTTGTTGTTGTCATCATCACTGATACATGATGTCACAAGGGCTGAACCCATCGCCAGCATCATCAAACTAAAAAGATACTTTTTCATTTTTGTTATTATTTAAATTTGGTATTTAACAGATACTTGCCAACTTCTTCCCGGCATGGGATAGAAATGTACGATCTCATATTGTGTATCGAAGAGATTCTTCAAGTCGAAACGGGCCTCCACCTGCTGTCGTCCCCAGCAAAAAATGTGCCAAGCCGTGAGCCCCATGTCCCAGTAGCCATCGATCATCGATCCCTCCGTATGCTGATTGTTCGCCCAACGACTGCTGACGCCCGAACCATGCAGGGAGAGACTGATCCATGGGTTCTCCCACCCCAAGGCGACAGAGCCCGAGTGCTCCGGTATATAGGCAATCTGGTTCTTATAATAGGGCGACGTAGGGTTAGTACGGTTCTCCGCCCGTTGGTAACTATAGTTACCTGCCAGCTCCAACTTCTGACGATCGGTCATTGCCCATTGACAGTTTGCCGTCAGGTCAGTCCCGAAGACATGAACCTTCCCCACATTAATGCAGGTCCAGATAAACATATTATAGGGCACCGCGACGATCATATCCTTTACGTGGTTGTAGTAACCGTCGGCAGTCAACTGACAACTGACAGCAGACAACCGTCCTTTCCAGGTGAGACCAATATTATACTGGTCTGTGCTCTCTGGCAACAAATCGGTACTGCCGTAGTGGAAATAGTAGCTCTCGTTGAAGGTCGGCGAGCGGAAGATATTCTTATAGGAAGCCCTGACAAAGAGATCATCATCTGGTAACAGCCTGTACGACAGGGAAAGCGATGGCGACAACCGTCGCATATTCCGCGCACTCTCCCCGTCCTTGGCATCATTCAGATAGAGCGAATAGAGCAGACGACCCAGCACTGTCAGCCGTTGGTTATGGTACTTGGCTGTCGCCGACTGAAGCACCGTATGACGATAGGGACGAGTGCCAACCGTCCTGGGGGAGGAACTGCTCAGGTTGTTGAAACTGTAGTCGGCCGAATAATCAAAAGCCCATTGCTCATTTGGCGTGTAAAGCACAGCCGCCGAGGTGTAGGCCTCGCGCTGCCAATAGCTCGCATCGTAATTACGTTTGGGAATCAGGGGATCTTCATAGACGGAGCCGTTCCAGTTGAACTTAGCGTTCCATTTCAGCGACCATCCTGTGCGGTTGTGTGTCAGGTATTGCAACTGTCCGAAGAAGTTCTGGTCGTGCAACGACTCCTTGCACAGGTTGGTATAATAATGTACCACACCAGGCAACTGACGGGCGTTATCGTAATAATAGACCTTACCACTCAGACGGTTGAAGGGATTGGCGTTCCATACGAAATTCATTTCCCCATGGCCAGTGCTCATCCGACTATTGGCTCGGTAATCCGTCTTATCGAGCAGTTCGTAGGGATAGTCATTTTCTGCATACGTATATTCTCCCACGGCGGAGAAGGCGAATTGCTCTGACACGTTCTGCTCATAGCGCAGGAACGGACTGACATAACCAAAGGAGCCCATCTTCAATTGAGCCTTCAGATGAGGATGGATATCTGCTGTTGGCATACCAATAGTTTGGATATTGAGCACAGCCGAAGCCGAAGCATTGCGGGCAGGGATGAAGATATCATCGTTATCGCCTATAACCAATGATAATTGCTCCACATTGTCCAGACTATAGCGCGAGAGGTCGATCTCTCCGCTCTGACAGTCGCTGAGCATGATACCGTCGTAGCTGACACCCGTATGTTTCGCCCCAAAACCACGTACCGATACCGTCTTCATGCCACCGGCCCCACCGTAGTCGCGGAGGGTGACACCAGGAATACGGTGCAGGGCATCGGCCACGTCTGTCACACCCAGTGTCAACATCTCCTCACGGTCGAGGATATGCAGGGGGGCGGTACTCGTCACCTCATGCTGGCGACGGCTCTCCGTCACCGTTACCTCCTGAAGTTGATGAACCCTGTCCGTCACGGTATCGTTACGGATCACTTGCCCCTTAACTGTCAGCGACAGCAGGCTGGACATCATAAAAAAAACCCAAGTCCTGTCTAGCATCTTCTATTGGTTCGCACCGCCGTCCTCGAGGCGTCATGCGAAATATTCAATCTGCAAAGGTAGTGCAAATTCTTTGAAACGCAAGCAAATATTACAATTATTTCACTTGACAGACAGTAATTCGTGCCCCAAATCCCTCTGATGACAGAGGGCGATAACCTGTTCTATGACTTCTTCCATCCGAGGCACCTGAGCCACATAATACGTCGGATAGTCAGGACAGAGCACCACGAGGTTCATGCCACGCACACGGATGCCATAATGTGTTTCCAGCATATAACGGTAGAGATTCTGCTGCAGACAATAGTGATAGAAGGCGGTGTCGGGCAAATGGATGCCATTCAGGCTCATCTTTCCATTAAAACCTTCCGTAACAGGTTGCCCTTGGTAATTCACCACCTTGCCACTACGCTTCCAGTCGTAAATCGTAAACGTACCGTCGGCTTCCTTACAGATCATATCGATGGTACCCGCGATGTTCAGGTCAAGGTCATACACAGGCCACTCCTGACGGTAAGGCTTAATCTGGTAGTCCTTTACAAAATGGAGGAAGTGCTGTTTTTCCTTCTCAATGCTGATCAGTTCCTCTTTATCTTGAAAACGAAACGTATAGTCTGTGTCGAAGAAACCCTGCTGGAAATAGTGCTCTGTCTGCTCGTGCAGGAAAGTGCCTACCTCACAGGCCATACACCCTATCCGCTTCCATTTCGTCAGCGACTCCTCGACGGGGATGCCATAGCGCTCCCACTGTCTCTGCGCAGCC
>JAFYPG010000277.1 GCA_017547605.1 Prevotella sp. | reverse complement strand
GGTACTGTCATCAAGATAGAGGGTACAGGTGAGAACACCAAGGCCACCGTTCAGTTCCAACATGCAGGTACCAAACAGTTGCTGCTGAAGTTCGCCAAGTTCAAGATCCTCGGATAGAAAGATTAGAGCGCCTCGTCATCGGGGCGCTCAATATTTCTGTTTTTTGTCTTTGGCAAATGCTTTTTCTTCTTTAGCCATGCGGCCTTGCGGGCCTCATAGTCTTCGTAGTGCTTCTCCAGAAAACCGTCGGCCATGGCTATCTGTCATTGAATTTGGCATAGATGACCTTCACCTCGATAGGACTGTTTGGTCCTCCCTCCAGTTGTGTACTTGACAATCCCATCTCGTTGCTAAGAGAATAGACAATCGAAGCGGATGTGGTCACGGTCACGGAAGTGGAGGCAATGGGTACGATCACCACCTTGTTCCAATTGGGATTCTTCTGCAGCCATTCGGGATCAGCCAGTTCTCCGGCGAACTTATTCTGGTACATCAGGTGAATAAGGTTACCGATATTGCTGAAGGAATAACTGTTCGAGGAAAGGTCGGCGACAAAGGCACTGGTGTAGTCGTATGTCTTCTCATTCTCAAAGAAAGAATACAGACTGTCCTTCATCACCATCAGTACTGATCCTGGTTCATCCAGAAGATATTTGTTCTGAGGGATGGCGCTGTTGATGTGCCGGAGTGTCAGACTGACGGAAAGCAGTGAGTCTGATTTGTGCTCTGGGGACATGATATCCTCGACGGGTAATGTCATCTCCGTGAAAATACCGGCAGGTGTCTTCAGGTATGTGCAGCTTTCGTCGGCAACCAGTCTCTGGAGACCTTCCTTATCGTTGGTTATCTTTGTCGTCTGCAGTACCTCTGGGGTGGACGCCATTCTCATCGCACCATAATAGTTCGTCGTGTCACTCTTGAAATGATAATAGACGCGCATCTCGATATTACTCAGTTTCGCCATCACCCCAAGGCCATCGTTAAACTGGAAGAAGAAACCGGGGCATACGTTGTTGATGAACGTGTAGGAGTTCTTGAAGTACTGAGGTGAATCGTAGTAGGAACGGAGGATATAGGTACCATAGTTGTCATAGACCTTTCCGTTCTTGTCTGTATAGGGGTCGTTAAGAGCTACTCGTGCAATGTCGGTGTAACCTGAGAGGTTACGGATAGAGTCGGTGTAGGTCAGGTTTGACAAGGTGAAGGCCAGGTTGTCCTTCAGACCGCCTTCCCTGATATAGCCTTCTTCGACAGGGTCGTAGTTGCTGTAGTAGGTCATGGTATCATCCATGGGTCTGTCCAACTCCAGCATACTCATCTTGATAGGGGTGAGGGTATCACCGTAGCAGAGATCCTTGTCGAAATAGAGCCATATCTCACA
Organism: Prevotella sp.; assembly: GCA_017547605.1. Taxonomy (GTDB): domain Bacteria; phylum Bacteroidota; class Bacteroidia; order Bacteroidales; family Bacteroidaceae; genus Prevotella. The sequence goes on along the minus strand of JAFYPG010000277.1, from coordinate 6,446 downwards.
GGAGTCGGCTGCAATATCCCCGTCGTCGGACTTTGTCAGGATCGTCTCCTTCTCAGGCATCTGATAGTTCTCCAGCATATTGAACTGTGCCATGAACTCGCTGGTGACGTAGGTGCCAGTCTCTGGGTCTTTCACCCTGCCGAAATAGCAATCGTAATTGCGAGCATAGATGGAGTCGGCTAATATGGATCTGGTCGTTGCCTGATAGATACCTGTCGATAGGTTCAGTTTATCAACTTCGTCAGTTAGTGAAGAACCTATCATTCCTGTGTCTTCATTACAAGAGATTAACGCCATTGCTGTGATTGCAATCGCTGTAAACAATCTTGATTTCATGTGTGTGGTTACAATTTGTTTATTCTTCTACATTTTCAGCTTCTTCCGGAAAGAGCTGCTCGTAGAATGATTCATATGCGTCTGCAAAATCCTCTTGATACCCAAGGACCGGAACATTCTTTCCCTTGGCGTAGTCTATTAATCCTTCGTTGACATTCTGGCTTGCCTGGATGATGCCATCACTGTAGTCGATAGCCATCTTCTCCAGTTCCTCAAAATTAAAGTTGTCATTATAGACCTGTAACAGTTCTGCCTTTGCCTCACGGAATTCCAGGCATTTCTTGAAGTTACTGCCGAGGTCCATGTCAACATCATTTGAGAAGAGTGAGGTCACCACCTTAGTATCTGCAAAGGAGGGTTCGTCATGATAGGCCGTCTTGATATAGAGGGGCACGACAGCACTCATCCATCCCTGACAATGGATGATATCGGGCACCCAGCGCAGTTTCTTGACGGTCTCCAACACGCCACGTGCGAAGAAAATGGCATGCTCACCGTTGTCGGGGTAGTCCTCCCCCTGTTCGTCCTTTTCCATCAGTCTCTTCCCGAAGTAGTCATCATTGTCGATGAAATATACCTGGATTCTGGCTGATTGTATGGAGGCAACCTTGATAATCAGGGGGTGGTCGGTATCGTCAATGATGAGATTCATACCCGACAGACGGATGACTTCGTGTAATTGTCCACGACGTTCATTGATGGTACCCCATTTCGGCATGAATGTACGAATCTCGTGATTTCGTTCCTGCATGGCCTGCGGGAGGTCTTTGCCCATGAGCGACAAATAATTGTCTGGGACATAAGGAGAGATCTCCTGGTTGATGAATAATATTTTCTTTTTTGCCATTCTTGAAGTTTTTGCTTTGCAAAGATACGAAAAATAATGCACAAAACCGCCATCTTGAGTCGTTTTTTACAAAAAGTTGCGTCTTTTTTCTAATTTTTGACAAAAAGTATTGGTAATTTCTGATTTTTTTTGTATATTTGCACATTAATCAACAATCCGTTCGTAAAGATGGGTAAATATAACATTACAGAAAAGAAGGAAAAGGAGGCTGCTTACAGAAGTCTGGTCAGTCCTCGGATGATGGATGATATGCAGGAGAAGATTCTGAATATCATCGTGATGCAGAAGAAATATCGCGACAAGGATTATTCTGCGAAGAAACTGGCAGAAGACCTTGGTACGAACACCCGTTACATCTCGGCTGTTGTCAATGTGCGTTTCCACATGAACTACACATCTTTCGTCAACAAGTACCGTATTGAGGAGGCGATGACGATTCTGGTTGACAAGCGCTATCAGAGTCTCCGCATGGAGGAGGTCAGTGATATGGTGGGCTTTGCCAATCGCCAGTCTTTTTATGCGTCGTTCTATCGTGTGATAGGAATCACGCCGCGGGAATACCGTATGCAGCACCTCAAGCAGCATCCCGCCATGGTCGTTAAGCGTTCTAGGAAGTCTAAAGAATCTAAGGAATAAGGAAAACGTATTTGTGGATTTTTCGTATCAGAGTGAGCGGTTTGCCGATTTACAACTGCTCCGATATCGATTGAATGGCTTCGACAAGCTGTCCTTGAAGCAGAAGATGCTTGTCTATTACTTGTCGAAAGCCACATTGTTTGGAAGGGACATCACGTTTGATCAGTTTGGGAAATACAATCTCCGCATCAGAAAGATGCTGGAGGTGGTCTATTGTGACCAGACGATACCCCGTGAGACGGACGATTTCAAGGCGATGGAAATCTATCTGAAAAGGATATGGTTTTCCAACGGCATCTACCATCATTACGGATGTGAGAAGTTCAAGCCGGGCTTTTCCCCAGAATGGTTGAGAGAACAACTCCAGCAAGTGGATGTCCGTCGTCTGCCATTGAAAGAGGGTGAGACCCTCAAACAGTTTTGTGAGGAACTGTTCCCTGTGATCTTCGATGAAACGGTCTTTCCCAAACGTGTCAACAAGGCAGATGGGGAAGACCTGTTGTTGACGTCAGCATGTAACTTCTATGATGGTGTGACACAGGCCGAGGCCGAGGCGTTCTATCAAGAGATGAAGCAGAAGAATGCCGATTCGCAGACACCATCATCCTATGGGCTCAACTCTACGCTTGTCAAGGAAAACGGGGAAATCTGTGAGCGTGTCTGGTGCGCCAATGGCAAGTATGCGAATGCCATCAGACATATTGTTTATTGGCTGGAGAAAGCCCATGGCGTGGCAGAAAACGAGCAGCAAAAGAAGGTTGTATCTTTGTTGATAAACTACTATCAATCAGGTGATTTGCAGATTTTTAATGAATATTGTATTGAATGGTTGAAAGAGCATGATTCGGCCATTGATTTCATCAACGGATTCATTGAGGTCTATGGTGATCCGTTGGGACTGAAAGGCTCATGGGAGGGACTTGTCGAATATATTGACGAAGAGGCTACCAAACGTACGCAGACCATCAGTCGGAATGCTCAGTGGTTCGAGGATCATTCCCCTGTGGATCCCCGTTTCCGCAAACCCGTTGTCAAGGGTGTCTCTGCCAATGTTATCTGTGCGGCCATGTTGGGTGGTGATGAATATCCCTCTACGGCCATCGGCATCAACCTGCCGAATGCTGACTGGATCCGTGCTCAATACGGTTCGAAGAGTATTACGATCAGTAATATCACGGAAGCCTATAATAAGGCGGCCCATGGCAACGGCTTCAGGGAAGAGTTTGTCATCGACGCGGAAACGCTCCATCTCATCGAGACATACGGGGATATCTGCGACGATCTGCATACGGATCTGCATGAGTGTCTCGGGCATGGCAGTGGACAGTTGCTCCCTGGGGTGGATCCTGATGCGCTGAAGGCGTACGGCAATACGATCGAGGAGGCGAGGGCAGATCTCTTTGGTCTGTATTATATCGCAGACCCCAAACTGGTGGAACTTGGACTCGTTCCTGATGGTGAGGCCTATAAGTCACAGTATTATACTTATATGATGAATGGTCTGATGACCCAACTGATCCGTATCACCCCAGGGAATCAGATCGAGGAAGCCCATATGCGTAACAGGGCGCTGATCGCCCATTGGTGTCTTGAGAACGGGAATGCCGTCAGGTTTGTCAGACGTGAGGGGAAAACCTACGTTGAAATCGCGGATTACGAAGAACTGCGCACCCTGATTGCCCGTCTGTTAGCAGAGGTGCAGCGCATCAAGAGTGAGGGCGATTACGAGGCGGCCCGTCAGTTGGTGGAGCGTTATGCGGTGAAAGTTGATGCTGTGCTCCACGCAGAGGTGCTGGAGCGTTACCAGCGTCTGAACCTTGCTCCCTATAAAGGCTTTATCAATCCGATGATGCTTCCCGTGCTCGATGAAAACGGTGAAATCTGTGACATACAGTTGAACTACGGTGAGAGTTATGTCCACCAGATGCTACGTTATAGTTCTGAATATGCAACACTGATCTGATATGGATATCCAGCAACAAGTGAAAGAGATCAAACAGTCGTTCCGTCAGATGATGGACGGGTCGATAGCCCAGTCTATGCGCAACAAGGGTGTTGACTATAAACTCAATTGGGGGGCTACCTTACTGCGCCTGAAGGATAAGGCCGTTGAAATCGGCAAAAATTACGACCTGGCCATCGCTCTCTGGAAAGAGAATGTGCGTGAGTGTAAGATACTGGCCACGATGATCATGCCGCCTGATGAGGTGTTACCGGAGGTGATAGATATCTGGATGGAGCAGATTCCTACCCAGGAGATTGCCGAACAGGCTGCCTTCAACTTGTTCCAGTACCTGCCGTATGCGGCGGATAAAGCCTATACGTGGATGGCTTCCGATAAAGAACTGTATCAGTTGTGCGGTTTCCATATCCTGTGTCGTTTGTTCATGAACGGCCAAGAGCCTAACGAACGCGGTATCAATGAGTTTATCGATCAGGCTATAGTATCGCTTCAAGGTGGTAGTCTGCCTGTGAAGAAGGCGGCGATGGCGAGTCTTCAGCGCTTTGCAGAACTCGGACTGGTGTATGAACGGATTGCCAAAAGTGCATTAAAACAGGCTAATTTAGAATTTTTATAAATTGACTTTCGTTTGTCTGCTTGAAAATGCGTACCTTTGTGCGGTTTTTGGGAAATCGGATGAAAGAGAGTGTTTTGACCGCTGTGGAGCGTATCTTGGACAACTATCTTGAGATGAACAATCATCGCAAGACGCCAGAGCGCTACACCATCCTGAAAGCCATCTATGGTATCAACGGACATTTTACGCTGGAGGAGTTGAACGAGCGGCTGACAAATGAGTTGAACTTCCCCGTCAGTAGGGCCACTTTATATAATACGCTCAATCTGTTCCTCGAATTGCGACTGGTCATCAGGCATCGTTTTCAGGGAACGACGAAATATGAGGCCTGCTATGACAACAACAGCCATTGTCACCAGATATGTACGATGTGTGGCAAGGTGACGGAGGTGAAGTCGCCCGAACTTATCATGGCGGTGGAGAATATGCGTCTGAAGCGTTTCAGGAAAGATGGATTCTCGCTCTATGTCTATGGCGTGTGCAGTTCATGTCAGACCAAGATCACGAAGCGCAAGAAGTTGGAGAAGACAAAGAAAACAAAATAACAAGCATTATGAACAAAGGTAAAGTTGATGTCCTGCTCGGTTTGCAGTGGGGCGACGAAGGAAAAGGTAAGGTGGTCGATGTGCTGACCCCAAAGTATGATGTGGTGGCCCGTTTCCAGGGAGGTCCGAATGCTGGTCATACACTGGAGTTCGAAGGACAGAAGTATGTGTTGCGCTCCATTCCATCGGGTATTTTCCAGGGTGGGAAGGTGAACATCATCGGTAATGGTGTGGTTTTGGCTCCCGATCTCTTTATGGAGGAGGCTAAGGCACTGGAGGCCAGTGGCCATAATCTGCATGAGCGTCTGCATATCTCGAAGAAAGCCCATCTGATCATGCCGACTCACCGTGTGCTCGATGCGGCCTATGAGGCCCAGAAGGGTAAGGACAAGGTGGGTACCACTGGTAAGGGTATTGGTCCGACCTATACCGATAAAATCAGCCGTAACGGTCTGCGTGTGGGTGATATCCTTGAGAACTTCGAGGCCAAATATGCCAAGGCAAAGGCCCGTCACGAGGCTATCCTGAAGTCACTTAATTTCGACTATGATATCACGGAGGTCGAGAAGAAATGGCTGGAGGGTGTCGAGTATCTGCGTCAGTTCCCCATCGTGGATTCCGAACATGAGATCAACAACATCCTGAAGAGCGGTAAGAGTGTGCTCTGCGAGGGTGCCCAGGGTACGATGCTCGATGTGGATTTCGGCTCCTATCCCTTTGTTACCTCTTCAAACACGATCTGTGCAGGTGCCTGCACGGGTCTGGGTATCGGTCCCAACAAGATCGGTGATGTCTATGGTATTATGAAGGCCTACTGCACGCGTGTGGGTGCTGGTCCTTTCCCCACGGAACTCTTCGATGAAACGGGCAAGAAGATCCGTGACCTGGGGCATGAGTACGGTGCCGTGACAGGTCGTGAGCGCCGTTGTGGTTGGATCGACCTCGTAGCCCTGAAGTACTCTATCATGGTGAACGGTGTCACCCAGTTGATCATGATGAAGAGTGACGTGCTCGACGGCTTCGACACCATCAAGGCCTGTGTGGCCTATAAGCAGAATGGTGTTGAAATCGACTATTTCCCCTATAACATCGAGGAGGGTATCGAACCCGTCTATCAGGAACTGCCAGGATGGAAGACCGACATGACGAAGTTCACCAGCGAGGACCAGTTCCCGAAGGAATTCAGCGATTACATCGCCTTCCTCGAGAAGCAGTTGGAGACGCCTATCAAGATTATCTCCATCGGTCCGGACCGCGATCAGACCATTGTCAGGAAATAAGGTAATCATAATTTCTAATTTCTAATTCCTGATTTCTAATTTCTAATTCGAATGATGAAACCCAGTATTCCCAAAGGAACGCACGACTTCTCCCCGATGGAGATGGCGAAGCGTAACTATATCTTCGACACCATCAAACAGGTGTATCAGCTCTATGGTTTTCAGCAGATAGAGACACCTGCGATGGAAACACTCGGTACGCTGATGGGTAAGTACGGTGAGG
>JAFYPG010000276.1 GCA_017547605.1 Prevotella sp. | reverse complement strand
TCGTTTCCTGCTTCGCCTTCATGCTGGTTGACAAAGGGTGGATGACGATTCACTACAACGGGCGCGATCTGACGCTGCACCCCAACGACCTGTACACCTATTCGCCAGGCCTCCCCGTCGATGTCATCGCCACTTCCGACGATTTCCACGGCCTTTGCCTGATAGCTGATGAGCATGTCACCATCGAGGCACCATCCGTCCACGACCTCGTACATCTGGCCTATCTGCCTATCGTACAGTTGCATGAGCCCAAACAGACGCTGCTTCCGGATGCCGCACAGCATCTGTCCGTGAAGATGCGCGAAATCATCGACTATCTGCATTCCGACCATATTTATAAAGGTGAGGTATTGCGTATGCTCTATTCCATCTTCCTGCTCGACCTGCAGAACGCCCAGCAGCGTGCCATCGTACAACGCCAGACGCCCCAGCGCGTGGAGGAAATCTTCATAGAGTTCATCCGTCTGCTGCCCCGTTACTTTGTAGAACATCATGACATCCCGTTCTATGCCGAACGGCTCCATATCTCTCCCGTCTATCTCTCCCGTGTGGTCCGTCAGGTCACTGGCCGCACCGTTGTCGATTATATCAACCAGATGCTACTGATGGAGGCCTCCTTTCTGTTGCAAACCTCCCAATTGAGCATCACCCAGATAGCCGATCACCTCCACTTTGCCGATACCCCCTCGTTCAGCAAGTTCTTCTCGCGCCTGAGTGGCATGAGTCCGAAGGAATATCGGACATATAAGTAGTCATATTTTACAAATAAACGAAATAAAAGATTATATGAAAGTTCTATTGATAAACGGAAGTCCACGTGATAATGGCAACACGTTCACGGCTCTTAATGAGGTGGCAAAAACGCTGAACAGCGAGGGCATAGAGATGGAGATTATCAGCATCGGCAGCCTTCGACCGTTTGAACAAGTATTTCACGATGTCGAATATGCCTCTCGTCAGTTCGCAGTATTGGAACATGGCATACGGTCAGACACCAGGACAGGCTGCACAGGATGAGGAAGGCATGCAGACGATGCGAACACTTGCCCGCAACATGGCCTGGATGATTCGCAAGCTCAATGTCAGCGAGGATGGACACCCGGAGTTGGAAAGTCCCATACGAACCAGTTTTATTCAATAATCTGGGTTTCTTAAACTCCTTTAAACAATGGATGTCACAAGAGAATACAGGTAGTTGCCAAAGGATATGAGCAACCATATCATGAGGGCAATGAGCAGGAGAAGAAGTTGCAGTCTCTTTTCTTCTTTCACGTCAGACTATACGAGCTCTTTACCGAATGGTGATAGGGCAAGTTTTGCTAGTCGGAAGTGCATCTTTCCGAAGGGAATGCCAATGATGGTGATGCAGAAAATGAGGCCGTAGAAGACATGGGTGAGCCAGATCCAGATGCCGCCCACGAAGAACCACAGCACATTCATGAATATGCTCAGACAGCCGGGCTGAGATGGCTTCCACTTCACCTTCGTGCCGAACGGCCAGATGGCCAGCATACCCAGCTTCATGCTCTGCAAACCGAATGGGATGCCGATGATGGTTATCATCAGCACCAGTCCGGCGATGAAGTATTCCAGAGCAATGTGCAGCCCGCCAAAGATAATCCAGATGATGTTTCCTAAAGTCTTCATATAACGACGGCTGTTCCGCTGGTGGCAACCATGAGCATCGAACCATTGGCTCCGATGGTCTCGTAGTCGATATCGATACCAACGATGGCATTTGCACCAAGTGCCTGAGCACGCTGCATCATCTCCTGCATGGAAGAATCCTTGGCCTCGATGAGTACTTTCTCGTACGAACCGCTGCGTCCGCCGAAGAAGTCGGTGAGACCAGCCATGAAATCTTTAAGCACATTGGCACCAATAATGACTTCGCCTGTTACTACGCCCTTGTACTCGCGGATGGCGTGGCCTTCAATCTGTGGGGTTGTTGATAGTATCATAATTGTTCTTTTTTAAAGTTCCTATCTGTTAGACGTAATTCAAAGGCAAAAAGTTGCATCATTTCTCCTTTTGCATAAATACACTTAAAACTAACGGCAAAGATAGTGATAATTACGGAATTATCGCTATATTTGCACCAAAATTAACAAAAAATGAAATAGAATCACATGAAGACAAAAGCTTACTTATTTCTTGCAGTTGCGCTGTTTGGCCTGATGCCTTATATGGCTGATGCGCAGGGAACAGAAATTAATAGTCGTGACCTTCGCGGCGAAGTGGTTTATCAGGATGATGCAGTGGTGTTCCGTCAACTAGACGAGCATACATGGATAGGTAACGGACATCTGGTTTATAACGAGTCCCTTTACCTCGTTGAGGGTAACGACCGCGCCATTCTGATTGATGCTGGGACAATCATACCTGAGCTGGACAAGATTGTAGCCAAGATCACTTCCAAACCTGTCACCATGATGCTAACACATGCCCATGGCGACCATGTGGGTGGCGTAGGACCTTTCCCTGAGGTTTATCTGAATGCAGGCGACATGCCTATGGTCCCGAATAGTATGCGTAACTACAAGGGGCAGATTAAGTATCTTAACGATGGCCAAGTGATAGACCTTGGCGGACGTGAGATAGAGGTCATCTTCACTCCCGGTCATACAGCCGGAAGTGCTACGTTCTTTGACAAGGCCAAACATTATGGATTCAGTGGTGATGCTTTCGGATCGACCAATCTGCTGGTATTTACCAACCTCTCGACCGAAATGTACACAGCCGAGAGAATTGAGAACTACATGAAGAAGCATGACATCCATTTCCTTTTTCCCGGCCATTACAGCGGTGACAATCTGGAAACACTCCAGCGTGTTACCGATATCAAGAACATGTGCCGCGAGATACTGGACGGTGAACGCAAGCCTACTGCTAGCAACGGTAACAACGGAGGTATGGACATGATGGTTGACGACAAGGGTGTCCGTATCAACTTCAGTAGCCGGTCCGGAATGAAATAATCAATTCAAATTCGCCTAGGTCATCTACAGTGAAACTGATAAAACAAGTAGAGTAAGATATGGCATACACAGGACGTTTTGGACAGTCAGACGATTTCCGTAGAGAGGGTGCCATCAAGGGCGCCATGCCCGTATTAGCGTAGGTGACTGGAAGATTCTACATATCCAACTTTACGAATATAAGTAGTATAATTATAGCAAAACGGCGCGACTCATCACGAGCCGCGCCTTTACCTAAACAATTACCTAACTATTAACTAAAACCAATAACTAAAAACTAACGATAAACCAAAGTATGAATTAAATGGACATCAGGTACTCGATGCTGTTCTTCGCCAGTTTCAGAACGTTGCCCTGACAAGAGTTGTTCTTGGGGGTAGCACTCTTGTCAGGTGTGCCGTCCTCATTCTTCATGGAGAACTCACAACCACCATTACCAATGCAAAGCACAGTACCTGCACCCTTCTGGAATCCCTCGGGAGCCTTATCGGCACCCTTGGCTTCCCAAACATTCAGCTGAGAAACCCATGACACCTGACTATCCCACGTGCCGAGCGGATAGATACCATAGTCATTGGTCAGGATATTATAACACTCCTCGGAATTGTTGTCGAGACCTGTGAGCTTGGTTGGGATGTCGAAGAATAAACAGTTGTGGTCCTCGGTCCAACCTGCTCCCTTCATGGCGATGCCAACAGGACAATTGTCATTCAGTTTCTCTGTAGGTATGCCTGCATAGATAGCGTGTGTGCTGTAGTCCTTATAGAATGAACCCGTATTCACACATACGCCCATTTTCCAAACATCACCATTGTAACCGCCAACACCACAGCCAAAGGCATTGCTAACGCCACGAAGCACAGAAGTAGAGAGGCGATTGATTGTGCCGATATAAGGCACGGCATGCGACCATAATAGCAGGTTGCCACCATTCTTTACATACTGCTCGATACATGGGGCAGCATTCTTAGCCACGTCAGAGAAGTTCCAGATATCATCCACGTTACCTGTCTCGATGTCGCGCAACCAGAAGAGCATGCGATAGTCTGCGATATCCTCTACCGTGCTGATATTGCCAAAATAGACATATTCTCCCTTGGGATAGTTCTCCTGGAACCACAGCCAAGCACTGGCCTCATCGTCGTCACCATTGGCAACAAGTTCTTCGGGAGTAGCATATTCTGACAGGAAAGCAGGAATCTTACCACCGATCTTGGCAGAAGCCCCAACAGGCAGAGCCTTGCCATCGTTGTTCTGGGCAATGACAGTAGCCTCGAAACGATCCTTCATCTGCACACCCTCTAATAGGTAAGAGGTGCCGTTGACGGTGGTGTTCACCACTTCTTCCGTGCTGTTCTTCACCACCTTCAGGATGTACGATGTGGCATCAGGACTAGCAGTCCATGAGATCTGCAGGTTATGCTGATCGTCAGTAATATCAACCTGATCCATCTTCACCTCGCTCGGTGTTGTAGCACCGAGACGAGTATAGGATGTCATCACGCCGTTAGAGATGGCCTCATCATTAGCATACTTGAAGAGGAACTCGTAGAGCTGGTTGGTCTCCAAGTTCTTCAACGTGAAGGAACCAGAAGGACAGGGGGTTAGTGCCTGCTGTTGTGTACCGTTCTTATATACTGCGACGTTCATCACAGCTCCATTGTTGCTTGCAGGCCATGTCAGTGTATAGTCGTAATTGTTCTCGCCACTGAGGGCACCGGCTATCTGTGACACTTCAGGACTGGCTATCTGCATCTCGCCAGAACCGGGAAGGTCTCTGTCCTGACAAGCTGTCAGAAGAAGCATACCCAACAATCCTGCACCTATTTTATTATATATCGATTTCATAATGTTCAATGTTTAATGTTCAATGTTTAATGAAAATTAGTATCCCTTGTTCTGATGATAGAGTCCCTGAACATAGTTCATCTGATTAGATGCGATAGGGAAGTACTCGTTCTTGCCAGCCGTGAAGAAAGCATCCTTGTAGTACAAGCCGTAGGTCTGTCCGTCGTACTCGTCAGTAACCTCTGTCTCGAAGTACTTGTTGAGGGTAGAAGAAAGCAGGCCCCAGCGACGCAGGTCGAAGAAGCGGTGTCCTTCCATAGCCAGCTCTACAC
>JAFYPG010000275.1 GCA_017547605.1 Prevotella sp. | reverse complement strand
TTGGTGAGATTGCATCTTTCTTTTTGATATATAGGTATTTATGAGTAGTTTGAAGAAACGTGTTTCAACTAACTACTTGATACGATGCCAAAAACAAGACGAGTTCGATGCCCATATTGTGGCTTTCTAGATGTGATCAAACTTAGCGGAAAACAGAGGACCTTTCGCCATGTAGTTGATAACATTATCTACTTTTAATATTTCACTCCTCTACATGCTCTTCTTCCCAGGCTTCTATGTTTCTGCTCTGATCCACCCAGATCAGTTCCGAAGTATCGTAGCCGCGGGATCTTGCCTCATCAAGCACCATCTGCAGCAAGGAAGGATCAGGCACAGGAGTGCGTGAAAGAATCCACAGATACTTCTCCGCTTTGCTGCCCACAAGTGAAATCTGATAGTTCTCGTCGACCATCATTACGTTGTAGTCAGAATAGAAGAACAGGAAGAACGATACTCGAAGAGCGCCTGGTTCTCCCTGTGGATCCGGGTATTTAGCCTTACCCTCAGCAATCTTGAATTTTCCGTTTTTCCAACCGGTATTCAGAACTATAACCTTTCCGTCATCTTGAAGGATATACTCCGCCATCGTGTTGTCCATGTTGCGTTCAAAGCTATGGTCATATCGGGCAATCTCATACCATTCGCCTAGGTAACGCTCAAGATCAAACGCTTTGACTGTGGAATTGTCAAAATCTTTTGTACATGCCACCAAGGGCACATAACCGGCCAGCAAAGCTGCCATAAACATAGATTTCATAACACTAGTAATTGTTTTTATTATACACTACAAACGAGCGCAAAACAAAAACAGTTCCAATGTTATTGGGCAAGCCTATTCAAAAACGATATTCTCTTCAATCAGGTCAAGAAGATCATCAATCTCCTCATATGACTTCGCGGTAGTCAGGATAGTGAAGAGTCTGCACTCCTCTCCATCCTCGGCACCAAGAGCCGCACATATGAAATTGCATGCAAGTCCATCCTCAGTCGGCACTTCAAAACCAAAAGCTGTTGTTCCAAGGAAATCATACTCACAGATAGGATCCTCCTCTGCCTGCGCACCAAGGTCGCCAATCAGTTCGTCATAAGTACCGCCTGCCTCTGACAACGCATCCGATCCCTCTGGCATCGGTCCATAACTGATCACTACTGATCTCGGATCTCCTTCGACCGCCGACACATCTATCATCGTGCAATCCCTGCCATCTGGTTCTGTATAAGTTTCAGTGACAACATTCCAGATCTCCGGCACCTTGATGCTCAAGCCACCGTAAACAATCGTCTTTAAATTAATTTGAGCCATATTTATATTATTTAGTAAACAATCCATAAACAGCACTGACGCTTATTGAGATAAAAAATGACCTTTGTGTCATAAATCTGCTGTTTTATGTCACAAAGATATCATAATATCTTTAACTTTGTGACAACAGATGTATCAGTAACCACAAAAACGAGACACATATGAAAAAGATCATCCTCATCGTAGCACTGGCGATTCTGGGAATCGCAGCGCAGGCACAAGAAGAAACCAGAATGTACGACGTAAAGTCCGGCATCATCACCATGGAGATGGACATGATGGGCAGAAAGGTCGTGCAGGAGATTATGTTTGACGACTATGGTGCAAAGCAGGCCATGATCGTCGATATGAGAGGGCAGAAAATGAGAGGAATCGAGATAGATGATGAGATGGTAATGATAAATGATGCAGAGAACACTGCGATGAAGATGCCGGCAATGGGCATGACCAACGAGAAGATCAACTTCCTGGATCAGTCACCCAAGAACATCAGAAGAAACAAGATAAAGGAGATCGGCAAGGAGACCTTGCTTGACAAAGAATGTACGATCTACACCGTGGCCGTGTTCATGATGGGCAATGTCGTGAAACAGACTGTATGGATATACAAGGGCATCACACTCAAGAGTTCAATAACCACTGACTGGGGCGAAATGGTGCAGGTAGCCACAGCCCTCAAGGAAGATATCGATATTCCGGCAGAAACATTCATCCTGCCGGAAGGTATAGAAATCAAGACCATGAGCCCTGGTCCAAGAGGAGGTGGCGACGGAGGCTACATGGGATTCTAAATTATTTCAAATGAATCTTTCCGTCCTGGCCGTAGTATATCTCTGTGAAACAGATACTTCTGCGTCCTGTTGCAGGGCCATAGCCATCAAGAGAGAGAGACGTACCATGATAGAAGAGGTATGACTTTCCTTTATAGTCGATAACGCCCGGGTGGGTTGTGAAGCTGTCCTTCTGCTCCCCTAGAAGTTCGCCGACAAAGGTCCACGGACCCTCAATGCTTGGAGCCATCGCGTATGATATTGTCTCCAGATGATCTCCCATGGAAGCATAGACATTATAATAATGTTCGCCACGCTTGTAAAGCCATGGTCCCTCGACATAATTTTCCATAGGAAGAGTGGTTATCGGACCGGCAAGTTCTATGAGGTTGTGCTTGAGCGGAGCGAGGAAGCACGTGCCGTTGCCCCAACATAGCCATGGAGTTCCGTCATCATCGACCATGATTGTAGGATCAAAATCGTTCCACCAGCCTCGCAGACCGTTGTCAGTCATATCGTCTGTTATGAGAGGACAGCCAATGGCATCCTCGAACGGACCTGTCGGAGTATCAGAGACAGCGACTCCCACCGCCTTGCAGTTCGGATCACCGCACTGGGTAGAAACAAAGAAATAGTATTTACCCTCATATTCCATAACCTGCGAAGCCCAAGCCTCACCAATAGACCAGCTGAAGTCTGTCGGCTTCATTATCACGCCGTGGTCTGTCCAAGTCTTCATGTCCTCTGTCGAATAGCATAGCCACTCGGTGATGTTGAAGCCATATTTGCCCTCATATCCAGGCTTGTCCTCAAAGCACTCATCATGGCCACAATACACATACAGACGGCCGTCTGAAGACACCATCGGAGCAGGATCAGCAGTATAGCAGTCCCTCACAAGAGGATTGCCTTCAAACGTGAATGTCTTCTCGGAAGCAACCTGCTTACATCCTGTCATAAATAGCACCAACAGAGGTACAAATAATAATCTTTTCATAGCAAAACAATTTAGACTCCTCCAAAGTTATGAAATTTCCCTTAAAACCACTATCTTTATAGGTTGTAAATTTTATAGCCAAATAACACAAAAACATAATTATGGAAAGA
>JAFYPG010000029.1 GCA_017547605.1 Prevotella sp. | reverse complement strand
TAGAAGGCGGCCATGAAGTTCTGGCGATAGTTCTTGCTGATTCTCAACTCGCGATTTTCGCCCATTGGATTGTAAAGGACTGAAGGATAATAAAATAAGAAATCCCCACTCATGAGCGGGGATCTTTGACGGTATATTCATCGAATTATTACTCCAGCCCTTTTGTCAGGAAACGTCTCAGATGGAGATGAGAGATGCCTTCAGAATCCTGTCTGTCAACCAGTGGAGTCATAGAAATGACATACTTCGGATAGTTGTCCTTGATGGCTCGTAGGTTGCCAAACTCTCGCTCACGTGTCGCTTCATCGGCAATGATATACGATGCCTGCACATATATCTGCTGTCCTTCTGGTTTATTACAGACGAAGTCAATCTTGCCTGCCTGAAGCTGGCCGATGGTAACTTCATAGCCGAGACGTATCAGATGGTTGTAGATGATATTCTCAATTACCTTCTCGATGTCACCCTCACGAGAACCGCCAGTTAGCGTATTACGCAGACCATTGTCCTCAAAATAGAACTTGTCATTGCTCTCAAACAGTTTTTTTCCATGGATGTCATAACGGTTCACCTTGTGAATCAAATATGCATCACAAAGGAATTTCGCATAGTTTATGATGACAGAAGAAGTGATATTGTCACCCTGTGATTTCATATACTTGGCAATACTGTTGGCAGAGATAATAATTTTATCTTTTATAAAAGACAAAAATGGGGAAATAATTACTTTTGTATTGTATAAAAGATAAAAAATATCCCCACTCGTATGGGTGGGGATATGAATGTTATGTGAGAAAAATTTACTGTTTGTCGAGTTCTGCGAGGTTCTCGGCGATCATCTCGTCAGTGACCGTATAGTTCTGGAGGTCACCCTTGATAAAGGCCTCGTACGATGGCATGTCGATCAGACCGTGCCCGGAGAGGTTGAAGAGGATGACTTTCTCCTCGCCTGTCTCCTTGCACTTGTTGGCCTCGCGGATCGTGGCGGCGATGGCATGACAACTCTCGGGCGCAGGGATGATACCCTCTGTACGGGCGAAGAGCATACCAGCCTCGAAGGTCTCGAGTTGTGGGATATCGACACCATACATATAACCGTCCTTGATCAACTGGGAGATGATCATACCGGCACCGTGGTAGCGCAGACCACCGGCGTGGATGTTAGAGGGCTTGAAGTTGTGGCCCAGGGTGTACATCGGCAGCAGTGGGGTATAACCGGCCTCGTCGCCGAAGTCGTAGCGGAACTGACCGCGTGTCAGTTTCGGACAACTGTCGGGCTCGGCAGCGATAAACTCGGTGTTCTTGCCCTCGAGGATCTTGTGACGCATGAAGGGGAAGGCGATACCACCGAAGTTGGAACCACCACCGAAGCAGCCAATCACGATGTCGGGATACTCTCCAGCCATCTGCATCTGCTTCTCAGCCTCCAGACCGATGATCGTCTGGTGCAGACCTACGTGATTCAGCACGGAACCCAGTGTATATTTACAGTTAGGTGTGGTCGTGGCGAGTTCGACGGCCTCAGAGATAGCAGTGCCCAGCGAACCAGAGTGGGTGGGATCCTTCGTCAGGATATCCTTACCTGCACGGGTGGACATCGAGGGAGAACCCTCAACGACAGCACCGAAGGTACGCATGATACTGGAGCGATAGGGCTTCTGCTGCATGGTGATCTTCACCTGATAGACGGCACAGTCGAGACCGTAGATCTTGGCGGCATAGCTCAGGGCTGCACCCCACTGACCGGCACCGGTCTCTGTGGTGACGTTCGTCGTACCCTCCATCTTGGCATAGTAGCACTGGGGCAGGGCAGAGTTGATCTTATGGGAACCCAGCGGGTTGGTGGATTCGTTCTTGAAATAGATATGGGCGGGTGTACCCAAAGCCTCTTCGAGGGCATAGGCACGAACCAGTGGTGTGCTACGATAGAACTTGTACTTCTCGAGCACTTCCTCAGGAATGTCTATCCAACGATGCTCTGTGTCAAGCTCCTGTACACAGCACTCACGAGGGAAGATGTGTGCCAGGTCGTCAACACCCAAGGGCTGCTTCGTAGCCGGGTGGATAGGCGGCAAGGGCTTGTTGGGCATGTCTGCCTGAATGTTGTACCACTGTGTTGGGATCTCACTCTCTTGGAGGATGAATTTTTTCTGTTTAGCCATAATATAAAAGTTTTAGAATTTTGAAATTCCGTCTGCAAAGATAACACATTTAATTGAAAATGGAGAATTGATAATTGATAATTTATTAAAAAATAGTACCTTTGCAGTCGATTATGTGGATTCTTGCAACAATATTGATTTATTTTGCAGTCTTGTTCGGTATCAGCCGACTGACGGGCAGACGTGCGACGAACGAGACGTTCTTCCGTGCGAACAGGAGATCGCCTTGGTATATGGTGGCTTTCGGTATGATCGGGGCTTCGATCTCTGGGGTGACGTTTGTCAGTGTACCTGGCATGGTGACGAGCATCGACATGACCTATATGCAGACCTGTCTGGGCTTTATCCTCGGCTATATCGCCGTGGCGTTTATCCTCTTACCGCTCTATTATCGTCTGAACCTGACGACCATCTATTCGTATCTGGGCCAGAGACTGGGGCCGAGGGCTTATAAGACGGGTGCCTCGTTCTTCCTGTTGTCGAAGATGACAGGGGCAGTGGTACGCTTCTATGTGGTCTGCATGATCCTCCAGCGGTTTGTGTTTGAGGCCTGGGGTATTCCCTTTGCCGTCACGGTCTCGGTCATGGTGGCGCTGATCTGGCTCTATACCCGTCAGGGAGGCATCAAGACACTGGTGTGGACAGACACGTTTCAGACCGTCTGTCTCTTTGGCGCCCTTCTCCTTATTATATATAAGGTGACGGGACTGTTGGGGATGACCATCCCAGAGGCGGTGGATGCCATCGCCGCCGATGCCCATAGCCGGATCTTCGTTTTTGACGACTGGGTGTCGAAGCAGAACTTCTGGAAACAGTTCCTAAGTGGCGTGTTCATCGTGATCGTCATGACGGGACTGGACCAGGATATGATGCAGAAGAATCTGACATGTAAGTCGCTACGTGAGGCACAGAAGGATATGTGTACCTACGGTGTTGCCTTCGTGCCTGCCAACCTGCTGTTCTTGTCGCTGGGCGTACTGCTGGTGATGCTGGCACAGTCGCAGGGACTGCCCGTGGCCATGGGGGATGCGCTGTTGCCTGATTTCGTACAACAGAGCGGACTCTCTGTGGTGCTCCCCTTTACCATCGGACTGACGGCGGCCTCGTTCTCGAGTGCCGACTCCGCCCTGACCTCGCTCACCACGAGCTATTGTGTGGATATCCGAGGCAGGGCAGGGGATGAGCGGCTCAGGAAAAGGGCCCACCTGGGGATCAGTGTACTGTTTGTGGTGATGATCCTGCTGTTCAGACTGCTGAACTCGACGAGTGTGATCGATGCCATCTACACGCTTTGCGGCTATACCTACGGGCCGCTGCTGGGCCTCTTCGCCTTCGGGATGCTGACGAAACGGATGCCTCATGACCGTTTTGTACCGTATATCTGTGTGGCCTCGCCCTTGGTATGCTACGCCATAGACACACTCACCTGGCAATGGTCAGGCTATCGTTTCGGCTATGAACTGCTGATGCTGAACGGACTACTTACGTTTCTGGCCTTGACTGTAAGTTCTCGATGTACTCCTTCGGCTGAACACCGAAGTGCTTCTTAAAACAAGTGGAGAAATAACGGGGATCCTTGAATCCTACGCGATAGGCGAGGTCGCTGACGCGGATGCCTGGCGTTGTTTCTGCGATCCTGCTGGCCTCTTTCATACGGACGTCACGGATGAAACTCGACACGTTGAGACCCGTGATGGAGCGCAGTTTGTTATATAACGTAGAGGTGCTGGTGCCCATGTCTGTGGCCAGGGCATCACGGTCGTAATACTCGTCTTCCAAATGGGTATATACAAACTCCAAGGCACGGCCCAGGAATTCCTCATCAGGCGATGGCATCTTTTCCTCCTGTCTCTGCATCGTCTCAGCCATCGTCTTCTTGCTGTATTCTTGCTGTATCCGCCTACGGTTCTCGACAATATTGTCGATGCGCAGTTTCAGGTCTCCAAGACGGAAAGGCTTGATGAGGTAATCGTCGGCTCCAGCGAGCAGACCTTCCTCTATGTCTTCCTTTTGGGTCTTCGCTGTCAGTAGGATGATAGGCAGGTGGTTGTAGTTGTCGTCAGACTTGATGATCCTGGTCAGTTCATAACCGTCCATCTCGGGCATCATCACGTCGGAGATGATGATATCGAGTTCCTTCTCATGGACAATCTTCAGAGCCTCTACACCGTTGTTGGCTGCATAGACCCGATAGAAGGGCTTGAGTATTTGCTTCATCAGCATCAGCAGTTCCACATTGTCCTCCACGACGAGCAGTTTATAGACATCTTCATCATAGGCGATCTCTGCCTCTGACTCCTCGTTCACATCTGGGACGATGGTGCTGAAGTCGATGATGGTATTCTTGGGAGCGCTGAAGTCTATGGTATGGTGCTCATCGATCTGCTCTGGCAGGAAGGCCTCCTTGCTGATGGGAAGAGTGACGGTAAAGGTGGTACCCACACCGACCTCACTCTGGCACTCGATAGTTCCATGGTGTAAATACACCAGATCGCGTGTGAGGGATAGACCGAGACCTGTGCCGATGGTGCGATGCTGCCGGTAGTCACCGTCTTGGAAGCGGTGGAACAGATGTTTCATCTTCTCCTTGGGGATGCCTTCGCCTGTATCGCTCACCGTGATCTTGATACGGTCGTAAGTCTTGTTGGTGACGGCCATGAGGCTCACCTCTCCGCCTTCGGATGAGTATTTGGCGGCATTCGATAGGAGATTATAGATGATTTTGTCCAGTTTATCGACATCGATCCATCCCATCATGCTTTCTGGGATACAGGTGATGGTGAATTTCATCTGTTTCTTGGCAAGCAGGGGCTCGAGACATTCTGCCGTCTCGTGGATATAACCCATCACGTCGCCCTGTGCCACGAGGAGTTTCAGTTCGCTGGCGTCAGACTTACTGCTTTCCAGGATCTGCTGCAACAGGCGCACCATACGTTGGATATTCAGTTGCATCATGTCATAGTCACGTCCGAACTTGGGCTCTTCTTCCCGCAGTTTATCCACAGAGGCAGAGATTACGGTGAGCGGCGTGAGCAGTTCGTGGGTGATGTTCATGAAGACGGAACTTAATTGGAGCCGACGGCGTAATTTCATGCTACGTAGGTACAGGTTTCTGCCTACGATGAAGATAATGGCCAGTAATGCCAATATCAGAAGGGATAAAAGCAGTACGCGCGTGCTCATTATATGGTTGCCTAATACTTTGCAAAAATAGAAAATAATTCCGATATTGTATCGTTTTTCCTCGAAAAACTTCAAAAAAGAGGCCGAAAATGTTTAAAATGCGTGATTTCTGGTTGAAAATACGTTAATTCACGCATTTTCGACATCAAATAACGCAGATTGAACATCACTTTCCTGTACTCGTTGTATATTTGCAGCAGAAAAAGATTTTAATGGTTAAGGTTTATGGTTGATTAATTTAGTTTTTTAAGTAATTCAAGGAAAAGGCTCGTTGTGAAACGAGCCTTTTCTGTGTTTTATCTGTTCAATAGGAAGCGTTCGGCCTCGATGGCTGCCTGACAGCCAGAACCTGCCGCCGAGATGGCCTGACGATAGACGGGGTCGGCACAGTCGCCTGCCACGAACACCCCAGGAATCTTCGTCTTGGGTGTACCGTCGATCTTCTTCAGGTAGCCTACCTCATCCATCTCCAGCCACTCTTTAAAGATTTCCGTATTCGGTTTGTGACCAATGGCCAGGAAGAAACCGTCGATGGCAATATCAACCTTTTCCTCGTCGGGTTCCCCCTTACGTTTTACGAGATGAGCACCCTCCACACCGTTCTCTCCAAAGAGTCCGATGGTGTTGTGCTCGAAGAGAATCTCGATGTTCTCACGCTCTTTGACGCGCTGCTGCATCACCTGTGAGGCACGGAGGAAAGGCTTGCGTACGATGAGATACACCTTCTTGGCCAGTCCTGCCAGGTAGAGGGCATCCTCACAAGCCGTATCACCACCGCCCACTACGGCTACGGTCTTCTTACGATAGAAGAAACCGTCGCAGGTGGCACAGGCAGAGACGCCCTGTCCGTTGTATTTACGCTCGTCGTCGAGGCCGAGGTACTTGGCGGAGGCACCAGTGGCGATGATGACGGTATCAGCGGCAATCTCCTTGCCGTCTTCAGCCGTACAGAGGTAGGGGGCTTTGGAGAAGTCCACCTTCACGATCTCACCATCACGGATATCCGTGCCAAAGCGTTCTGCCTGTTCGCGCAGATCCATCATCATCTGGTTGCCATCGACACCCTGGGGGTAGCCGGGGAAGTTCTCTACCTCCGTGGTCTGTGTGAGTTGACCGCCAGGCTGCATGCCACTGTACTCAATGGGACTGAGGTTGGCGCGGCTGGCATAGATGGCAGCGGTATAACCTGCAGGACCGCTGCCGATAATCAGACATTTGGTCTTTTCCATTTATTTCAGGAGTTCTTCGATTTGCTTGGCGATATTGTCGATATTTTCCGTCGGCTCGAAACGGGCTACGACCTGTCCCTTCTTATTAATCAGGAATTTGGTGAAGTTCCACTTGATATCGGGCTTCTGCTTGTAGTCGGGATCGACCTTCGAGAGCATGTCGTCGAGGATGGGGGCAATCTTGTGGTTCATATCCCAACCGGCGAAACCTTTCTGCTCTTGCAGGAACTTATAGAGCGGGTCGGCATCCTCACCGTTGACCTTGATCTTCTTGAAACGGGGGAACTCCGTACCGAAGTTCAGTTTGCAGAATTCGTGGATGCTCTCGTCGGTGCCAGGAGCCTGCTGGCCAAACTGGTTACAGGGGAAGTCGAGGATCTCAAAGCCCTGGGCATGGTACTTCTGGTAGAGTGCCTCTAACTCATCGTATTGCGGGGTGAATCCACACTTGGTTGCCGTATTGACAATCAGCAACACCTCATTGGCGTATTCCTTCAGGGATACGTCCTTGCCTTTTCTGTCCTTGACAGTGAAGTCATAAACTGTTTTCATCTGTAAAAATAGTCACTTGTTAAGTTCTTGGGTACAAATATACGACTTTTCCCTGTTTTAGCCAAAAGAAAAGGAGAAAAAATGCTTTTCTCCTTTAAAAAACAAAAATGCGCTCGTGGCATATGCAACTACCATGAACGCATTTTTTGTCTATCGAATGTCTATATCTTACTTCTTCGCAGCCTTACCGTAGCGGCTCATGAACTTATCGACACGTCCTGCAGTGTCAACGAGCTTGCTCTTACCAGTATAGAACGGGTGAGAAGAGCTGGAGATTTCGACTTTTACCACTGGGTAAGTTTCGCCTTCGAACTCTACGGTGTCATTTGTCTTTGCGGTAGATTTCGTAAGGAACATATCGCCGTTGGACATATCCTTGAATACGACGGGGCGATAGTTTTCTGGATGAATACCTTTTTTCATTTTGAGTTTAAATATTAATGTTATAAATACGATTTCACACTTTTGGGCTGCAAAGGTACGAATATTTTTTGAATCCGCAAACTTTTTGTGCCTTTTTCTTTGTCTGATCAGATTATTTTCCTATATTTGCAAACAGAAAACGAATTGAAGCGCAGCGATGAGTGAGATCGTAGAGAGCCATCCTTTCAAGCCGTTTCTGCCTGAAAAGGCGAAGTTGCTGATGTTGGGCACCTTCCCGCCAGCCCCCAAGCGCTGGTGCATGGAGTTCTATTATCCAAACTGGATCAACGACATGTGGAGGATCTTTGGCATCTGTTTCTTCGGCGACAAGAACCACTTTGTGCTGGAGCAGGAGAAGCGCTTTGATCTGGAGCGGATCATCCCGTTCCTGGAGGAGAAGGGGATTGCCCTCTATGATACGGCTACCCGTATCCGTCGCACGCAGGACAATGCCTCTGACAAGGATCTGGAGATCGTGGAAGCGACGGATCTCGACGCGATGCTGCGACAGATCCCTGCGTGTCAGGCCGTCATCACGGCAGGGCAACTGGCCACGGAGGTGTTTTGCGGCCATTACGGTATTAAGCCTCCGAAGGTAGGGGAATACGCACCTTTCCATCTCGACGGCAGGATGCTGCGGCTCTACCGGATGCCCAGCAGTTCGAGGGCCTATCCGATGAAGGCGGAGAAAAAAGCAGACTATTACAATATTGTATTCAAATACCTGAAACTATGACGATTATTGGAATTGCCGGAGGATCCGGCTCAGGAAAGACCACCGTGGTGAAACAAATTGCCAAAGCACTGCCCCCTCACTGTGCAGCGGTAGTGCCCCTCGACTCGTATTATAACGATACGACAGGTCTGACACCAGAAGAGCGCAGGCAGATCAACTTTGACCATCCCGATGCCTTCGACTGGAAACTGCTGACGGAACAGATCAAGAAGTTGAAGAATGGTGAGGCCATCGAGCAGCCCACCTATTCCTATATAGAGAGTAACCGTCTGAAGGAGACCATCCACGTGGAGCCCAAGCCTGTGATCATCATCGAGGGTATCATGGCTTTGCATTATAAGAAGCTGCGCGACATGATGGACCTGAAGATCTTCGTCGATACCGACTCCGACGTCAGACTGATGCGCAATATTCGTCGTGATGTGGTGGAGCGTGGCCGTACCGTGGATATGGTGCTGGAGCATTATGAGACGGCCGTCAAACCGATGCATGAGCAGTTTATCGAGCCCACCAAGAAGTTTGCCGATATTATCATCCCCTCAGGCGGAGACAATAAGACCGGCATCCATATCCTTAAGACTTATATCGAGGGAATCGTAACGGGCGTGTAGCGCTATTCCTCTACCGCCGGCAGTTCCTTAGCAGGGGTCGTCTCTTCGGCGACCTCTTCCACGTTTGTTGCCTCAATGACCTCTTCTGCCATGGGTATCTCCTGAGCCTGACGCGCTTTGCGCTTGTCGGAATAGAACTTCAGGGAGTTGATCATCTCCGTGACGCCATAGAGCAGCGAGCACCAACCTAGTACCAGCATGGCCATACTGGCAGGAGCCAGGGGCTTGATGATGACATAGAGGCCGATGAGGAGGATGACAGATGGGAAGATCCAGTAGCCGAAGCCTATCTTGCCATACCTGCGGGCATTGATGAGGTTCATGTACTGGTTGATGGCTCCCAAGATCAGAATGGCACCAATGATATACATCAGGGCCGTGATGAAGATGTTGGGCGTTAATGCCAGCAGGAATCCCAAGATGATGCTGCCCACGCCCACGATGGGGAAGGTAGGTTTCTCACCAGCCACCACACGGCCTTGGGCATCCGTGATCTTATACTCGGAAACGTTTTTCCTGGCATGCACATACACCACGAGTGAGATGATACCTGAAAGGAGGAACAGAATGCCGATGGCAACAGTGATCCATGTGACGGTATTGTCGGGGAACTTAATCAGGAGAATACCGATGGCAATGGCGCTGATGGCGCGGAATATAGAACTCTGTAATATCTTCATGTTACCAAATAGTCTTGTTTTTACGTTGCAAAAATAATAAATTATGATGGAAATCACAAATATTTATGTATTTTTGCACAAAATTTAAAGGATAATGACAACTTTATACTTAGTCAGACATGGTGAGACGGTAGATAATGTCAACCAGATCATGCAGGGGCAGACGCAGGGCGAACTCAATGAGAATGGCGTTCGTCAGGCCCAGGAGGTCAGTGAGATATGGCGTGACCGTCCTCTGGATGCCGTGATTGCCAGTGATCTGAAGCGTTCTATTGATACGGCGAGGATCATTGCAGAGCCCCATCATCTGGAGGTGGTGACGACACCTCTGCTCAGGGAACGAGACTGGGGAGACTTTACCGGGCGTTTTATCCCTGACCTGAAGGGCGAGGTGTGGCCGGATAATGTGGAGTCATTAGAAAACCTGCTTTCCCGGGCAGGAGAATTCATCGCCTATGTCAAGGAGACATTCCCAGGAAAGCAGGTGCTGGCTGTAGGCCATGGAATCATTAACAAGGCCATCCAGGCAGTATATTATGGAAAATCAATGAGCGAAGTACGTCGTATGATGAATGCCGAGGTCAGGGTGCTTGAACTCTGAGTTAGCGATGACCGCCATGGCCATGCGAGCCACCTCCGTGTGAGCCGCCTCCGTGAGAACCACCACTGTGTGAGCCACCTGAGAATCCACCCCGCGAACCACTGCTATGTGAACTGCTGGAGAATCCTCCGCTATGTGATCTGCCAGAATAACTTCCGTGTGCACTGCTGCTGTGTGATCCCCCACTGCGTGGGCTACTGCTGAACGAACCGCTGCTGCGTGATCCGCCATTACGTGATCCGCCACTGTACGAACCGCTGCTGCGTGATTCCGTGCTGTGGGATCTTCCAGAGAATCCCCCACGGGGGCTGCTGGAAGAGTGGCTCCTCTCCGTCATACGGGGCTGATGACTCGTATGGCCCTGATTGCCGATACGGTTCTGCTGACCGTCCCTACGGCCATTGAAGTTGCCACTGCCTCCATCACGATGGTTCCTCTGATCATTTCTGCGGTTGTCCATGTGGTTGTCACGGTGATTCCTGTCGTTATGACGGTTGCCCGTTATACGGGTGGAACTGTGGCGAGGACCACGGTAGTCACCATGATTCCAACGGTCGTGCATACCTACATGGTCATTGCGGTGAGGACGATAGTGGTTGCTGTGACCGTGATAGTAGCCGTGATCTCCATGGCGATGCCAGGCATGCCCTCCGCGATAGGTTACATAGAAGTGAGGATATCCGAAGTAGAAATAATCACGGTGCGGGTAGCGGAGATAGATGCCGAAGTGCCAGTAGCCAGCCTCCCAGTACAGAGGGCGGTAGAAATAGGTTGCTGCCACAAAGGCGTTCCACTGCCAGTCGTAGAGGATATAGCTCATGTCGAGGTTACGACGCTCCCAGTAGGTGCCGAACACGTCTGCGCGCCCAGTGACACCCATGAGGTAGTCGAGGTTGATCTCGTACGCAGCCTCATACTGCTCTTCGGTCAGATTCAGCTCGTACGCCATCTTGTCGGTGAGGAACAGGGCCTCGTTACGGGCCTGCTCATAACTCATTGCTTTGGCTGAGATGGTAGTTGCTAACATCATCAGTGCGAAAAACATCTTCTTCATATCCGTAATCTTTAAAAGGTTTGACATACTTTGTTTTCTATTCACGATGCAAAGATAGGGTAAAATGAAGGCAAATAAAAAGGATTTCCCCTAAACTGAATGGGGGAAATCCCTATAGATGTATCTGGAATCGGCGAATGCTGGTCTTTAGTATTTCTCGAAGTTCCAGGTCTGACCGTCTTTGGTCAGCACCAGCTGGTCTTTATCGAGCGCTGCCACCTTCACGCGGATATTGTTGAAGGGCTTGAAGCCGAAGTTGTTCTCAACGACGATAGTATCCGATGCTGTTTCCCTGACGGAGTAGCACTGGATGAACAGACTGTCGCCTTGGTGCTGGAAGTTGCCGTAGATCTGTCCCTTGGCAAGGTCTGAGAACGTAATGTCACGAAACAGTGCGACAGAACCAGAGAAACTCAGGTAGTTCGTATCCGACCCCTTCAGGCGCCACTGTCCCAGCAGGTCGCCCGCCTCGCGCCCCTCTTGGCAGGCAACGAGCAGCATGATGGCGCAAAATATGAATAATTTAGAGAATCTTGCCATGATAACTGATTTTGAAGTCGAACGTAGAACAGTCGCCGAAGATATTGCCCTTGTCGAAGGCATAGGCAGCACTAAATTGCCAAGGTCCTGTGTGGTAGATGCCCTGCAGCATGGCGTCGAAAGAGTGATGCCTGATAGCCAACGGCATGTCGTACGTGCCCCATCCCTCGCGGTAGGAACCTTTCACCAGATAGGACAGGTGCTCCGTGATCTCACCATTGATGCCCAGATGCCAAGCCTTCACCCGATTGTCGCGGAAGGCGGAATAGCCATCCTTATTATAAATAGGTGAGGGAATGAGCGGATTGCCAGGTGTCATGCCGTAGTGTGCATAACTGCCGTAGAAGGAGTGGTTGTAATACTCGTCCTTACCCGTCACAAGATCCGTGATCTGATGGCGGATGGGCTCAGGATAGTCGCCGCTGTCCCAGTGCAGGGGTCCTGACTGGTTAGTGCTCTGGAAGTACTCCAGCACGGCACCGCGCACATATTGTCTGCCCTCGGCCTTGTTGGTATATTGTATTCCCCACAGGCCGTCCCAACCGTTACCCTTGCGGATGCCGGAACCGTCTTCGAAGGGGTTGTCCAGATAAGCCTGCACCTGATGGTCCTTATTGATGTTCCAGCCGATCTGGGCAGTCATTACTCCCACGTGGTTGCCCCATACCCAGTCTTCCATGGCATTGTTCTCGAAATACTGGCTGTCGCCGCCAGGCAGGATTACCTTCCAGAACGACTTTAGGTCGAGGGGTTTCTCTGAAGGTGACTTCTCTGGATCCTTAAAATATTTTGTGCCGCCAAACTGTACGGCATGCTCGATGCCGACGGTAATGAATATGGGCTTCTCAGGATTGCTGCGCAGATACAGGTGTTTCTGGTGATACCAGATATCCTTGGCGTATGTCTTGTTGACGTCGTGCTCACGGAACAGGTCCTCACGATAGCCGCTGTCCATGAACTTGCCATAGCCGAAATCGAAGTTCACCTGCAACCATCCCTTTGTATAAGGTACGGTCCAGAAGTCGTTGGTGCCAAAGTGTACCTGTGGGATGGGGTTGGCGTTGGTGCCCTTTACGAACGAACCCGTAGAGAGCAGGTCGTCGCGCACCACCTGTCGCTGTTCCCTGCTGCCAGCCTCCAGGAAAAAGGCCTTCCATGACAGATTGAGGTAGGCTTGCTGCAGATAGACCTTGTGGTCGGCATGAATGGATCCGATGATATCGACGGCCCCAGAGAGTGAGAGGTCTTTCGAGAAAGTGTGTTCCACATTGACAGCCCCGCGCAGATAGGCGGTATTTGAGCGGGTGCCCAGCACGTGATGACGGTTGGCCGTCAACTGGTAAGCCGTATAGTCGCCCGTGCCCACGGCAGCCTCTGTTGTCAGGTCGTAGGTGATTCGTGTTGCCAGTGTGTCCTGTGCCTTGACAAAAGAAAAACAGAGGAGGCTGGCGGTGAGAAGTAGGATACTCAAGTATCTCATAGGTCTTTAGAAAATCTTTCCAGAGACAATGTTGGCGAAGGTGTACCATAGGATCTTAATATCCATCCACAGCGACTGGTGCTCCAGATAGTATAGGTCCATCTCCAGGCGTCTCAGCATCTTCTCCATGGTGTCGGTATAACCGTTATGGAGGGTGGCATAACTGGTGACACCAGGCCGTATGGCATAAAGCAGTTCATAACGGGGGTCGTGCTCCATAATCTGATCGATGAAATATTTGCGCTCTGGTCTTGGTCCGATAAAGGCCATGTCACCCTTTACTACGTTCCACAACTGTGGCAGTTCGTCAAGGTGATGGCTTCTGAGGAATTTGCCGATACGGGTGATGCGCTGGTCGTTTTCGTGCTGGTACAGCATCGGTCCTTCTTTCTCGGCGTTCACCTCCATAGTGCGGAACTTATAGATTCGGAAAGGCTTGCCGTCGCGGCCGATACGCTCCTGACTGAAGATAGCAGGTCCCCCGTCCTCCAGTTTGATCAGTATATAGCAGACGACAATAAGCGGAGAGAATATAATAATGGAAGAAACAGCCACAAAAAAGTCGATGACCCTTTTGACGCTATTCTGTATCCGGCCCATACCCGATGATTGGACCTGTTCTTGGGGGGTAGTCATGTATCGATAAGCCGTTTTTTTCTTTTAAAACGCAGAAAAAGATTGTTTATTGTGTCTTTGGTATTATTTTATTTTCAAGATAATGCCGACTGTCCATCTTCCGCTTCTGAACCTTTATATAGTAGGTAGGCAGAAACAGGAACAGGAAGTATAGATATGCCTTTATTTTCGAGAATCCCAGCACTTTCTCATACACGCGGATATTGTATTTCACCAGTGACAGTTTGTTGCTCGAAACCGACTTCTTACGATTCCTGTAGTAGGCGAGGGGGTATTCGATGCCGTAGGCCATCCTGCATTTTTTGATGATCATGAGGAAGAGTCCCCAGTCTTGACGCTTGCGTAGGTCGGGCATAAAGAATTTCTCTCCCAGCTTCTGGATGTCGTACATCGCCGTAGAACAGCCGATCTTGTTGTCGCGCTTCAGCATCTGGAATGAGATTCTTGGTGGAGCCATGTTGATGCCAGTCTCCTTGTCGTCACCGTCGCAGATGATATACGACGAGCACACTAACGCACAGTCTCTCGCTAGCATCAATGCCAGCTGCTTCTCCAACTTGTCAGGAAACCAGCGGTCATCGCTGTCGCAGAAGGCGATATAACGCCCCTGAGCCCGTTCGATGGCCTCGTTCCTGGCAAAGCCAGGACCATGGTTCTTCTCGAGGAACTTCACCTTGACCCGTGGGTCTTTGGCAGCGTAGTGCTTCAGCGTGCTGATGGTCTGGGGGTCAGTCGAGCCGTCATCGGATATGATCAGTTCCAAGTTCGTATAGGTCTGAGCCAATATGCTATCAATGCTGCTGGATAAGAACCGGCCTGCATTGAAGGTTGGCATAATGACTGAAACTAAATCCTGACTCATATCTTTTCGAATATACCCCTGAAAATTTCAGGGTGCAAAGGTACAATATTTATTTCAGATATACGCACCTTTTGTTTTTTTTTTGTACTTTTGCAGCAAAATTCGAGGAAAATGAACAAATTAGAGGCATTTGTCTATCAGCGTGTCAAGAACAACTATATCCTGAAGGACCTCGTCCGTAATCTCTATCAGGGCTTCTACGACCTGCTGCCTAACTATGCGTCGCGCTTCCATCAAGAACCCGTCGTACTGGCTGACAGTTTCTTCGGTTTCCACGACGTGAAGCCCTTCAGCCGCGATAACGACCGTCTGCTGGCCTGCCGTCTCACCATCCCCCTGCGCATGCCCACGAAGGACGATGTCCTCGAGGTGGGCTATTATACTGGCGAACGCTATGATGAGTGGCACTACGTGGGCAAGACGCGTGCATGGAACTATCACAAGGGCTGCCGCCTACAGTGGCTCGACGATTCCC
The DNA here is from genome assembly GCA_017547605.1 of Prevotella sp. GTDB lineage: Bacteria > Bacteroidota > Bacteroidia > Bacteroidales > Bacteroidaceae > Prevotella. The sequence continues at coordinate 1,258 of JAFYPG010000029.1, read as the reverse complement.
ACCTTATATATAATACGTGCGAGAACGATTGGCTGAATGCCACCATCTGTAACATCACCACGGGAGAGAAGCGCCTTATCGGCTGGCCCATCGACAGCGTGAGTGCTGATGGTCGCTGGGCTACCACCTTCAGCTATGGCCGTTTGGAACGGCTGATGCCAGGCTATGGCTATGCTATTGGTGACGATGAGGCTGATCTGGAGACGTATGCCCCAGAGGGCACGGGCCTCTATCTGGTGGATCTGACGAAGAACGAGCGGCAGATGCTGGTGAGCCTGAAGCAACTCTCCGAACTGCAGTCCGAGGCTGACATGGCCGACACCTACCATTTCGTTACCCATACCGAATTCTCGGCCGATGGCCGCTATGTGGCTTTCCTCCACCGCTGGTTCAAAGGCACCTTCAAGCGTACGCGTCTCATCGTGCTGGATCTCCAGACGCACCAGATGTATGTGTCGCCCACCACGGGCATGGTGTCTCATTACGTGTGGAACCGTCAGAACGCCATCGTGGCCTATTGTCGTATGGAGGATATCGATTCCCACGTCTTCTTCTCCGACCCCACCATGCGCCAGTGGAAACGCTGCGGCTATCCCCGGCTCAACTCCGACGGTCATCACCACTTCATCGATGACGATACCTTCGTCGTGGATACTTATCCCGACAAATACCGTCATTGTAAGTTGTGGAAGGTCAGTGTGAAGAGCGATGAGGTGTCGCTGTTGGCCGATGTGAAGAGCCTGAAGCAGTTCGTGAATCCCGATGTCGATCACAACTGGAAGTGCGACCTGCACCCGCGTGTCAGTGCCGACGGCACGCTGGTGTCGTTCGACTCTACCCATACGGGTCGCCGCAGTCTCTGTGTGATGCGGATTCAGTAGAATGTCCGGATGATATAATCGAGTGCCATCTCGTTCAGGTGGCAGTAGTAGCTCAGCTTCATGCGCCCTGTGGAGGCATGCTCCGCGTCGCTCACCACGAAACTAGGCTCGTAGAGTACCTTCAGTCCTGCCTTCCTGCACTGTTCTGCCAACCATATCTCCTCGCAGAACAGGAACACGGGATAGTTGATCACACCGCAACATTCAAAATACCGCTTTGTCAGGATGATAAACGACCCGTGTCCGCCGTAGATTTCGCCAGCGGGGTGGGTCTCTCCTTTCTTCTGACGAGATGAGATGGCGCGCTTCAGGGCCCAGACAGGCGGGAAGCGGAAGATCGTTTTCAGAATCTTCAGCGTCTTCAGGGGATAGCGGTG
>JAFYPG010000274.1 GCA_017547605.1 Prevotella sp. | reverse complement strand
CTTGTCCTGAATGGCAGACCGCAGCCTTTCGTCAGGCCTTTTTATCTTAAATGCCCTCATTTTTTACCTTTTTACTTTTACCGGTATTCCACTCACCATCAGTATTACCTCATCCGCCTTGTTGGCAACATATTGGTTCATCCAGCCTTGAAGATCTGTGAACTTCCGTTGCACAGCATTATCACTTACACCACCCATACCAATCTCGTTGGTCACGAAGATATAGGTTGCATCATGAGCCGTAAACTTGTCGAACTCTGCTTTGAGGGCTTCGAGGCTGGCATCAACCTCCTGCATCTGGAAGAAGTAATTAGTACACCAGAGTGTGATGCAATCGATAACGGCTACACGTCCCGTCAGGTCATGACGGCTCAGTTCCTTTTCCTCCTCGATATTCGTCCACTCAGGGCCACGGCGCTCCTGATGCTTCTTGACCCGTTCGCGGAACTCTTCATCCCACACATGAGCCGTAGCCACATAGACGGGAGTCTTGCTCAGTGACAAGGCCAGTTCCTCCGCATATCGGCTCTTGCCAGAACGGGCGCCGCCTGTTATCAATATCACTTTCTTCATAGGCAGTAAACAATGGTTATGATAATGATGGCGAGCACTTCTGCTATACGGTTGATGCGTACTGCCTTCTGCATATCAGCAGTAGTCAACTCGCGAGCGTTCTCGCCAATATAGGGTTTATCGAATAATTCTCCGAAATAATAGTGAGGTCCTCCAAAACGACAGTTGAGGATGCCTGCCAGAGCAGCCTCAGGATAGCCGCTATTGGGCGAGGCATGGTTGCGACCATTACGCCATACAAAACCTAAGAGTTGCGGTTTGCCAGCAGCAATCACCATCAGCAGAGCCGTGATGCGGGCGGGGATATAATTCGCTACATCATCAATGTGGGCAGCCCAACAACCAAAGTCCTTGTAACGCTCCGTGCGATAGCCAATCATCGAGTCAAGCGTATTCACCATCTTATAAGCAACCATCGCAGGTACGCCCCCTATCGCCAACCAGAACAGTGGAGCGATCACCCCGTCGCTCAGATTCTCTGCCAACGTTTCCAAGGCTGCCGTGCGAATCTCCTGGGCTGAGAGTTGCGCGGTATCACGCCCAACGATACGGGCGACTTGTTTCCGCCCTTCATCCAAGGAACGATCTACAGCACGGAACACCTCACGAACCTCACGGATTAACGTCGTGCCTGCCAGACAATAGAAGATTAGGAGGGACTCAAAGACAATGGATAATGTATAATGGATAATGGATAATTGGTTTTCAATAAGCCAGATAATAGTAAAGACGAGGACAATAAGGAAAATGCTCATTATGGCTCCCTTCAGCATCCGATAGTTCCCCTTATTGAGGTGCCGCTCGCCAAAGGCAATCATCTTGCCAAAGCCCACGACGGGATGCGGCAACCATGCAGGATCGCCCAACACGAGATCAAGCAACCAACCGATAAGGAGTGAAACAACTTTAATCATCTTGCAGGATTTGATAGAGTCGTGGGATATCTACATACTGGCGCACATGCTCAGCGAGTTTGTCGTATTGTTCATCTTTGAAGGCTGAATAGCTTTGCGTAGGCGCACTCACAGAGACTGTATCTTTGAGCAGATACTCGATGACCGGTGGATTGTCGAGAAAACCGTGGATGTAGGTGCCAATACAGTGATCAGTCTGCAGGATGGGCTGGTCAGTATCACTAATGCCCTGATGAATCTCATATCCCTGACATTCTTGCCCTTCAAACTGGAAAGTAACCTGTTGCGTGGTCTTCTCAGGGGTCATGGTAGTATGGATAGGCAACAATCCAAGACCTGGGAGGTTGGCGATGGTACCCTCGATGCCATTGGGATCGCTGACCGTCTGTCCCAGCATCTGATAGCCGCCACAAATACCAATAACTGTCTTTCCGTCGCGATGAGCACGGATGATGGCCTGCGCACAACCGTTTCGGCGCAGTTCCAACAGGTCATCTAAGGTAGCCTTCGTGCCAGGTAGGATAATGATGTCGGCACGACTGATGTCAGACACATTATTCGTATAGAAGAGGTTGACGCGAGGATCTCGTTCCAGCATGTCAAAGTCCGTGAAGTTGCTGATATGACGCAATAACACAACGGCCACATTTACCTTACCTTCAGCCAACTCACGCTGTTTCTTTGCAAGACTAACGGAATCCTCTTCTTCAATATAGATGTCCTTATAATAAGGTATGACACCTAAGACGGGTACACCACAGATATCCTCCAACATCTTGCGGCCCTCATCAAAGAGCCGCATATCCCCACGGAACTTGTTGATGATGATGCCTTTGATGAATTGTCGGTCCTCTGGCGTTTGTAACATGATGCTGCCATAGACAGATGCAAAAACCCCTCCACGGTCGATGTCACCCACCAGAATCACGTCAGCCTTTGCATGACGTGCCATCGGCAGATTTACCAAGTCCGTATCACGCAGGTTCATCTCGGAGATGCTTCCTGCACCCTCCATCACAATGGGATTATAGCGGGCAGCCAAACGGTCGAAGGCCTTGCAGACCTCTGCACGGAAGTCAATGTCAGACTCCCCTCTTCGCCAATAGTCGTAGGCATTCTTATTGCCAATAGGTTTGCCATTCAGCACCACCTGTGAGGTGTGGTCGCTCTGTGGTTTCAGCAGCAGGGGATTCATGTCCGTATGACAAGGGATGCCAGCGGCCTCAGCCTGTACGGCCTGAGCACGACCAATCTCCAGACCTTCTGGTGTGGCATAACTGTTGAGTGCCATGTTCTGAGCCTTGAAAGGAGCGGGGTTATAGCCATCCTGCTTGAAGATACGGCACAGGGCCGTTGCAATCACGCTTTTTCCAACGTCACTGCCCGTTCCTGCCAACATGATAGGTCTCAGTCGTTTCATATCTGATAAAGGTGCGTATAGCTCGCCAGCACATTCTTGTACTTAAAGACGGGTGTATCAACAGGCTCGCCCTTGGCATTATAAACCTGAGTGACTGACTGTGGTTTCTCTCCAATAAATTGCGTATAGTGGAACTCGTGACCACGATATTCCTTTCCCTCAAGTTCAAACTTACGATAGCCGAGGGAGAGTTTACGGTCTGCCTTGCGCGCTGTGATAGTGTATGGCAGCACACCACACATCGGATACTCACCGTCGTCCGTCACAATCTTCTCGCAGAGATACATCATACCGCCACATTCGGCGACAATCCTTCCTCCTCGCTCTGCATACGCCTTAATGGCTTTGCGACAATCTACATTCTTCACCAGCGCCTCCAGATGCTTCTCTGGATAGCCACCAGGAAGATAGAGCAGATCGACGTCCTCCAATGTAGGTACTTCCGTTTCAGGGTCGAAGAATCGGACATCCTCGAACCTATCCAAATTCTCTTGATAAAGGAACGAAAAAGCCTCATTATTATGTGCTACAACGAGCCGTCGCTCGAGCTCTGCTCGCTTGCTACCGCAGGGACGCAAGAACCTCGTGGGCAACGAGCCGTAATCTCGTGGGCAACGAACCGTAATATCGTTAAAGGTGAGAAACCGGCTCCAATTGACGTGTTCTTCCAATAGACAAACGAGTTCGCGACTATCTGCCTTCTCAGAAAAGTCGAGACCTAAGTAGCGCGAGCCTTGTTCCAGCGCAGTCTGCTTGGGCAGATAACCGTAACACTCTATCTTTAGGTCTTCGCACACCTGTCGAAGCATCTGGAAATGCCTTTCCGATCCCACCTTATTATATATAACTCCAGAGATATGCACATCCTTGCGGAAGTTGATAAAGCCCTGCAGAAGCGGTGCCATCGAGTAAGCGGCTGATTTGGCATCTACCACCAGCACCACGGGTATCCCCAGTATAGCGGCAATTTCTGCCGACGACCCCATGTCACGGTCGTAACCATCGAACAAGCCCATCATACCTTCCACGATGCAGATGTCGGCATCAGCACCATAGTGGGCAAACAACTCTCGCACATGTTCCTTTGAGGCCATAAATGTATCGAGGTTGATGCTGGGTCTTCCGCATACGGCTTCATGGAACTTCGTATCGATGTAATCCGGTCCGCACTTGAAGGGCTGCACCTTGTAGCCTTTCTGAGTGAACAGCGCCATCAGCCCTCGGGCAATTGTCGTCTTGCCAGAGCCACTGGTTGGTGCCGCGATCATGAATGCCGTTTTAGGTGTCATCGTTACATGAATTTGGTGCAAAGTTACGAATAAGCGAGTGAAAATCCAAATTAATTTGAGATTTTCCGAGCATGAGTAACTTCGAGCGAAACTCAAAATTAAAAAAAATACTCTTTTTTTGCATCAGTTATAATAAAAAGTTGTATCTTTGTCGCCAAGATATGGCAATTTGGTGGCTGATGCCGCCTGATGTAAGGGAATCCGGTGAGAGTCCGGAACTGTACCTGCAGCTGTAATCCCCGTTAAAAGGGTTTGCTTGTATAACGCCACTGACAAAAGTCGGGAAGGTAAAGCAGACTGGGGAAAGTCAGAAGACCTGCCAGAAGCGAGAGCAGGGCTCGACCGAAGGTCAAGCCTGCCAGAAAACATAAGTACGGCCGCACAGGGATATGCGGAAACGAAAAGAAGTTTTTTTATGATGTTAAGACAGAAATTGGCTATTGGCCTTTGGCTGTGTGCTGTCAGTTTGACGGCACAGGATCATATATGGCGTTCTGACAGTCTGCAGGAGGTGGTGGTGACGGGTACTGGTACTCAGCACTTACTGAAAGACGCACCCGTACAAACAGAGGTGATTAGCCACCGACAATTGCAGCAGTATGCTGGCAAGAGCATCGAGGATATCCTGTCTGGACTGACAGCCAGTTTTGACTTCAGTGAGAACGATATGAGTTCACGCCTGCAGATGAACGGCTTGGGTAATTCGTATGTGCTGATACTGATAGACGGCCGCAGACTGCATGGTGATAACGGCGGCGAGAACGACCTGTCGCTCATCGATCCCCATAACATCGAGAAGATAGAGATTGTGAAGGGTGCCTCGAGTGCGCTGTATGGCAGCGACGCCATCGCTGGTGTGATCAATATCATTACCAGAAAGCATAAGACACAGGGAATCATGTTGGAGAATACGACGCGTGTTGGTTCGTATGGTGATATCCGTCAGCATGATGGCATCGCCCTGAATTACGGAAAACTGTCGAGTTATACCAACTTCCAGTTACAGCATTCCGACGGTTGGCAGAATACCTCTGAGGAAGCCCCTTCGCAAACCGAGTATCATATTACTGATTCGCGTAATAAGACTGTGAACCGTCATACTAACTGGCAGATTTCCGAACATCTGACCTACCAGTTGACACCTGCCGTCGAAGTCCATGCTGACGGCAGCATTTACTGGAAGCGTATCTATCGGCCCTGTGGTCGTCACCCTGGGGTGGATGTGAAGACGTGGGATCTGCAATATGATAATGCCTCGGCCTCTGTGGGTGGCAAGTGGAAGGTCAACAGCACAGATATCATCACCCTCGATGCCGACTGGAAGAGACATGCCTATAACTATGTCTATACCGATACGACACTGACGGATGGCTATGTCAATGGGCGCTTCACCAACTACTTCCCTTATTTCCCAGGACAGAAAGAACTGCAGAGCGATCAGCGACTGACGAACATCTCGTTGAAGGGTGTCTTCACACTTCCTTATGAGCAAAAACTGAGTGCAGGATTGGATTATCGCTATGACTGGCTGAAGGCGCCCATGCGCGTAGAAGGTGGTAAGGCGACAGACAATACGGAGGCGGTTTATGTGCAGGACGAGTTGGAACTGCTGGATCCGCTCATGCTGACGGCTGGTCTGCGACTGACAAGAAATGAAGGCTTTGGTTTCCGTCTGACGCCAAAGATATCGGCCATGCTGAAGTTGGGTGATCTACGACTGAGGGCGACATGGAGTCAGGGCTTTAAAACCCCAACACCCAAAGAACTGCACTATCAGTATGTCAAGAATATGAATGGTGTGTATCTCTATTTGGGTAATCAGAATCTGAAAGCACAGACCTCCAATTACTTCGGAGCGAGTGTGGAATACACCATCGGTCATCTGACGCTGACATTAGCGCCTTATTATAATAAGGTAAACGATATGATAACACTGGTAACTATCCCCACCAAGGAGGCACCTGGTGATCTGGTCTTAAAATATGATCCCATCAGAGTGCGACAATATCAGAATATGGAAGATGCGAAAACCTATGGTATCGATCTGACCGTTCGTTATCAAGGCAGGCACGTCACTGCTGGTGGCAGTTACAGTTATCTGGATACCAAGGCCAATCAGTATGATTCTGAGAATGAAACCATGAACAAAGTGACGATCGATGGTATGGCACATCATAAAGCTAATGTATATGCGACTTGGAATCATGGGTTCTCGAAGAAATATATCTTAGGCATAGGCATCTATGGCCGACTCTCCAGCAAACGGTATTATCAGATAGATGGTGATGGTAAGGGCTATCAACTCTGGCGCCTTTCCACCAATCATCAGATCGGAAAGATGTGGCGTATCGATGCTGGTATCGACAACATCTTCAATTACGTGGATCGTACACCCCACGGCTTACATTTAGGTACGACCACGCCAGGTAGAACGTTTTATGCTTCTCTGACCGTGAGATTTAATCAAGGCAAGAAACTTACAAATAAATACAAGTCTAACTTAAATTCAAAAGAAAATGAAACAGATTAAGTTTTTGATGCTGGCTATGGTAGCTTTCATCGCCAGCGCAACGTTTACTGCTTGTAGCAGTGACGATGACAACAGTAATCAGTCCAATTACGACCGCTATCAGCAGGCTGTGAACCAGACTGTAAACTCACAGAAGAAGAGTAACAAGGTGATCCTGCTTGTAGCCTTTGGTTCTACTTGGGAACAGGCCTACGACACCTTCGATAAGGTGGTCGATGACTACAAGGCCAACTTCTCTGGCTGGGATGTGTATCTCTCTTTCTCTTCTGCTATTTGTATCAACAATGCCCGTGCAGGTGAGAATGTGGACCCGAAGGACTATTACGATCCTGAGCACTGGCTTACGGCTATCGGACTGGCAGGCTATCAGCAGGTTGTGGTACAGTCGCTGCAGGTGATTCCTGGTGAGGAATATCGCCGTGTGCGCGACAGTTATGTAAAGGACTTCATGAACAACCGCAATGGCGACTTCACCAAAGCCTATATGAAGAGTCTCGACCTGAACGTGGTGGTAGGTACCCCGCTGATGGCTGAGGAAAGCGATGCCCAGATACTGGCTAATACTCTGAACGACGAGGCTGACGTCAAGGCCGCTGTAAATCAGGGTATTGTGGCTTTCATGGGCCATGGTAACCCCGAGGGCTATGATTACTATGGTGGTAACGTGCGCTACCTGCAGCTCGAGGAGAATCTGCGTGCCATCAGTGAGAACTACTATGTAGGAACCGTTGATATGGATGAGACATACGCTGAGGACGTGCTGGATCACATCGCAGGTGGTACGTTCAACTATCAGATTGGTGACGTGACCAAGACCATTACCTACGAAGCCAACAACAACAGCAAGGCACAGCTCTTTGTCCTGATGTCTATCGCCGGTGACCATGCTCACAACGATATGGCTGATGATGAGGACAAGGAGAGCTGGTACTCTCTGTTCAATGCTGCTGGTATCGCAACTGAGGCCTATGAGAGCAATTACACAGAGGCCTGTTGGAAGAAGTATAAGAGTGGTGAGGAATATATCCCCGGACTGGCTGAGCGCAGTGCCGTCCGCAAGTTGTGGATGAATCACACCCGTGAGGCTATCGCCAAGTTAGGAACAGAAGAGGCTCTGTCAACTCCGACTACGGCTCCTGAAGAATAATACTCTCTCATGAATTATAAAGCGCTAATGATCTTAGCAGTGGCACTCCTCTCGGGGAGTGCCGCTTTTTCCCAGATCCACACGATGACTCGTAAGGACTCATCTGTCGTGGATCGGTCCTTTAATCTGAACCCCGTGGTGGTGACGGGATCAGGTCACCACCAGCGTCTGAAAAGCACAGCCACACCCGTTCATGTGCTCAGCAGTCAGGAGATCCGTGAACAGGGTATCAGCACCTTCGACGGTGCGCTGACCCGTATGATGCCACAGGTGTCGATGGCACCCAACTCCATGGGAACCTTCCTGCGTCTGAATGGTCTTGGCAACAAATATATCCTCATCCTTATCAACGGTCAGAAACTTAACGGTGACATCTCGAACAATGTCGATCTGAACCGTATCAATATGAGTCGTGTGAAGCGTATTGAGGTGCTCGACGGAGCCGCCTCGTCGCTCTATGGCTCTGATGCTATCGCAGGCGTCATCAATATCATCACAGACCAGCCAACACAACAGCTTGTTAGCGTCACTTCCGATACGCGTGTGTCTGGCTATGGACAAATAACGGAATCCGTCAATCTCGACATCTTCTACAAAGGCTTTGGCTCATACACCTCGTTCACACACGATCAGGCTGACAGTTATCGCATTAATGATTTGGAATACATCAAGGGTTCCGAGACGGAGACTCAAAAGAGTATTGCTCCTCTATTCACGGGCTATCGCTCGAACATCATCGGACAGAAATTCACCTATGCCCCCAACCGTCAATTGGCATTGAATGCGGGCTTAGACTATTCATATAAGATCACAGACCGTCCTGAAACCAGAGAGGATGTCACAGGTGGTCTCGACTACGAGATGCGTTACAAGGGATTCCGCTGGAATCTCGGCGGTATCTACAAATTCACGGCCAAGAATTCGTTGCAGGCAGACTTCACCGTCGATCGTTTCCGCTATGGAAAGGAATACGATGTGGCGACGAAGGACTATGCCGTTGGCGACTATGTGCAGTCAAAAAAACAACGCATGATGGACGGTGAGGTGAAAGCCATTCTCGGACTGATGGAAAACTCTACCACCATCTTCGGCGCCGACTGGCGCAAGGACCACCTTAATGCCACCTCTGGCGATATCGATGAACATGTCTATACTATCGCAGCCTATGCCCAGCATGAGATGAGGCTCTTCAAGGATCTCACTGCCACCCTCGGCCTACGCTTGACGCATCATGAGACGTTCAATAACCACCTGACGCCAAAAGCGACACTGATGTATGCCCCAGGCAATTTCCGCTTCCGGGCAACCTATTCGGCAGGTTTCCGTGCCCCTGGTCTCGACGAACTCTATTATCACTATTTCTCCGTGAATCGCGGTAAGCCCCAGATCAGTTTTGGTAACCAGGACCTGAAACCTGAGAAGAGCAACTACTTCTCTCTGAATGCCGAGTACCGTAATGATGTGATCGCCGTGAGTGTGACGGGCTATCTGAACCGTATCAACGATATGGTGGTGAAAGAAAACGTGCCTGTCGATGATACCAGTTTGGCGATGTTCATGAGGGAATTCCCTGAGATGACGCAGGATCAGGCCGACAAACTGGTGAGTTATGCCCTCTATCAGAACAGTGACCAAGGCGACGTGAAAGGCGTACAGGTGAATGTCTCTGCAAATATCTTCCGGGGCTTCAACCTCTCTGCCAACTATGCCTATACCTATGCGAAGACGAAGAGTGGCGACGAGTGGACAGTCTTGGAGCGTAGCATCCGCCATACTGCCACCGTCAATGCCAACTACCACCATGCTTGGGGTAAATATGGTCTGAATGTCAATCTGAACGGGCGCCTCCAGTCGAAGACCTATTATACTGGAACCTACGAGGATGCACCAGGTTT
>JAFYPG010000273.1 GCA_017547605.1 Prevotella sp. | reverse complement strand
CTGTGCGTCACTGATTGTTGTAGATGCTTGGTTTCCTGTGTCTCCGGTATCTATCAGCATAGGGATTTGTGCATCGTGCAGACGCTGTTCCTCCAATTTGGCCGTATAGCGGCTGACGCTTAATATCATGCCGATATAGGCGCAATTGATAAAGGTGGATGTACCACCCTTGCTGATGAGGGGTAGCGGTTGTCCTGTCACGGGTGCGATACCTACGGCCACCAGCATGTTGAACGTTGCCTGTACAACGAGGAGCAGTGCCAGTCCCATGGCGAGGAAAGCCGGGAAGTTGTTCTCACAGCGGCTGGCAATGCGGGCTGCCCTGTAGAGGAGCACGATGTAGAGAAGGACTACGAAGGAGGCACCTATTATGCCCAACTCTTCGATGACGATGGCGAAGATGAAGTCAGAGAAGGCCTGAGATAGGAAGTCGCGCTCTACGGACTGTCCAGGGCCTTTGCCGATGATGTTGCTCGACACGATGGCAATGTTCGCATGGGCCACCTGCGCGTCTTTGTCCAGATCGTACTCGTCGGGTGCAATGTCTTTCTTGTCGAGGTGCTTGACGATACGGTTGCGCCAGGTGACGAAGCGGTGGAAGATGCCTCCGCCCTTGATGATCTTCGTGTCGGTCTCACCACTGACGACCTCTGTCGTCTGTTTGCTGTCCTCCTGACTGGCTCCGATGCTTCCTAAGGTGAGAACCAGTATTAAGAACACGGCAACGAGGATGACACCCGCTCCCATCAGTTTGCCAAGTTGAATCATGGGTACCCGTCCGATGATCATCATCAGGAAGATGACACCAAGGAGTAAGGCGGCCGTTGAGAGGTTCTCGATGCCTATCAGGGCTGCGGTGGGAATAACAATCCACAAAATATACTTGAAAGCCTTCTTGTCGGCACCCTCCTCGCGTTGCATGGCGCTGAGGATCTGGGCCGTGTATAGCACCATCGTGCCCTTGGCAATCTCCGAGGGCTGGAAGGTGATGCCGCCAGGCAGGGAGATGACTCGGTTGGCACCGTTGATGGACTCTCCCCCCACCAATACCCAGAGCAGGGTGATGCCGGAAATGATCAGCAGGAAGAGTGTCATCAGTTTAAAATATCTGCACGGAATGTTGAGTGTAATCACCGCCACTGCCGCACCGATGATGATGGTAACGGTGTGGAAGGCGATAGGACCCACGTAGTTCTGGCTCTTATAGGTCAGGTTGCTCGAAGCCGAGAACACTTCGACGATGCTGATCATACAGAGGAAGAAGAATACCATCCAGATGACCTTGTCTCCCTTGAAGATATTGCCGATCTTCTTGTTCATATTATAGACTTCTTGCTAATTCTTTGAACTGTTCACCACGATCTTCCATGTTCTTAAAGAGATCAAACGAAGCGCAGCAGGGTGAGAGCAGTACGGTCTCACCGGGCTTGGCCATCTCATAGCAGGCAGCCATGCACTCCTTCATAGAGTGGGTGTCGCGTACAGGGATGCCCAACGTGTCGAAGTTTTCGTGTAACTTCTGGTTGTCGGCACCGAGATAGACGATACCGGAACATTTCTCCCTGACGAGCGGTTTGATGGGCTCGTAGTCGTTGCCCTTGTCCTTACCGCCGATGATGAGGATCACCTTGGTCTTCATGGCCTCCAGGGCATACCAGCAGGCATCGACGTTAGTGGCCTTTGAGTCGTTGATATATTGTACGCCACGTACCACACAGACCTTCTCTAACCGGTGTTCCACACCGGGAAAGTCACTAAGGCTCTTGCGGATCTCTTCTTTCTTGATACCTGCCACGTCGGAGGCGATACCTGCGGCGAGGGAGTTGTAGATGTTATGCTTGCCCGTCAGACTGAGGCTCTCCTGTTCCATGTTAAACGGCTCGGGCTTCTCAATCTTATATTGGCCTTCCTCGATATAGCCGATCACCCCTTTTTCCTTCAATTCGGAGAAAGGATATTGTACGGCCTGGATGTCATACTTCTTTAACTCGCGCTGGATGATGGGATCGTCGGCCCAGTAGATGAAGGCATCCTGAGGTGTCTGGTTCTGGATGATACGCATCTTCGCATCAACGTAGTTTTGCATCTCGAAACCATAGCGGTCGAGGTGGTCTGGCGTGATGTTCAGCAGGATGGCGATGTTGGCTCGGAAGTCATACATGTTATCCAACTGGAAGGAACTGAGTTCGATGATATAGTATTCATGTGGATCCTCAGCCACCTGCAGGGCGAGGGAGTTGCCGATGTTACCCGCCAGTCCGGCATCGTAGCCAGCCTCCTTGAAGATATGGTAGATTAGGGAGGTCGTGGTGGTCTTACCATTTGACCCCGTGATGCAGATCATCTTCGAATTGGTGTAGCGGCCAGCAAATTCGATCTCACTGATGATATGGATGCCTTTCTCCTTGATCTTGACAATCATCGGAGCCGTGTCGGGGATGCCGGGACTCTTGATGATCTCGTCGGCATTCAGGATCTTTTCTTCAGTATGACGCCCCTCTTCCCACTCGATATGGCGGTCGTCAAGCATTTTCTTGTACTTGTCGGCAATCTTCGACATGTCTGACACGAATACGTCGAAACCCTCTTTCTTGGCGAGGACGGCTGCTCCTGCGCCGCTCTCTCCTGCTCCTAATATAACGATTCTCTTCATATTTTTATCTCATCTTCAATGTTATAATCGTCAGGGCCGCCAGGATGATGGTCGTAATCCAGAAGCGGATGGTAATCTTCGACTCGTGGAATGGGCGGTGAGGCCAACCCTTCAGAATGTAGGTGCTGGTAGCGTCCAATTGTG
>JAFYPG010000028.1 GCA_017547605.1 Prevotella sp. | reverse complement strand
TCTTTATGCGACATGGAGCGAGCCAGAAGAACGACTCGACAGCTCCGAGGCGCATCATCATGAAGAATGAGATGACAGAGGTGAGCCGTATGCGAGGATTCTTCCACTCCGTCTGTCGTGAACACAACATCGATGATGATACCTTTAAGACACTTAATCTTGCCATTGAGGAATGGGTGGCAAATGTTATCAACTACGCCTACCCAAAAGGAATCCGAGGTCATGTCGAACTGACAGCAAAGGTGAAGGATGGTGTTCTTACCCTGGTGATCAGAGATCACGGCACACCTTTCGACCCCACGCTCCAGCCTGATGCTGATGTGGATGCAGAACTTGATAAGCGCCAGATAGGAGGTCTGGGCATACATCTTGTAAAGACCATTATGGACTCGATGCACTACGAGCGTTCTGCTGATGGATATAATGTGCTCACGCTAACAAAGAATATTAAAATATAAAAAGCAAACTATGGAATCGATCGTATTTTTGGGGTTTAACCTCTATGCATGGATTACGATAGTCACAGTACTGTCGATGTTTTCCGTACTGTTGTTAACAAAATTGCGTGCCGACCTTGTCTTTTTAGGTGCCATTTCCGTCCTTTTCGTCACGGGAGTGCTTAATGCCAAAGAAGCTTTTTCAGGGTTCAGCTCAACATCGGTAGTCATCATTGGTGTTCTTTTCGTGGTGGTAGCAGGACTGACGCATACCGGTGTGCTACAGTGGATCGTAAAACATCTGCTGGGACAACCGAAGAGTTACTCAAAGGCTGTGATTCGATTGATGCTGCCTGTCGCCGCCTTAAGTTCTTTCCTCAGCAACACCACCGTTGTCGCACTCTTTGTAGGCATCGTCAAGATGTGGTCGAAGAAACTGAACATCTCGCCCTCAAAATTATTGATTCCCCTGAGCTATGCCTCAGGCATGGGTGGTGTGTGTACGCTGATAGGAACACCACCAAACCTGATTATCTCCGGTCTCTATGCCGATAACACCGGGACAGCCATGAATGTGCTGGCAACCACCATTCCCGGTTTGTTCTGTCTCTTCGTCGGCGTCCTCTCCATTATCGCCATGCGCAAACTGCTCCCTGACCGCAAAGCACCAGAGGCAGCTTTCGAGTCAACCTCTGATTATACTGTTGAATTGCTGGTTCCATCTGACAACAAGCACATTGGCGAGACGATAGAAGAAGCAGGACTGACAAATGTAAATGGTGGCAGTTTGATAGAGATTGTCCACTATGACGATATCACTTCGCCAGTGCCGGCAGATGAACTCATCATGGGTGGCGACCGCCTTATTTTCGCAGGACAGATAGACGAGATCCTCGACCTCAAGAAGAGTCATGGTTTTGTGAATGCCGACCACCATGTCTTCACGATGAGCGAAGTCTCAGGCGACCGTCAACTCCGTACCGCTTACGTTACCTTTGGCAGTAGTCTTATCAATACAAAAATAGGCAACTCTTCGTTCGAGCAAGATAATAATATGGTTCTTGTGGCTGTCGCTCGTCGTGGCAATCGCATCGACCAGTCGCCTCACGAGGTGGTATTACAGGCTGGTGACACATTACTTTTCGAATGTCCGCCCAATGTCAACATCCATACAGAACGTTTAACGTCGCAACTGCAGTTCTTCGACTCTGCCCAGGTTCCTAATATCGGTAAGAAGACGTTCATCTCAACAACGATCATGATTCTGATGGTTGTGCTGTCGGCTCTCAATATCATCCCGTTGCTGCAGTGTGCCTTCATTGCTGCCATGGCCATGCTGATATTCCGCTGCTGTAATGTAGATCAGGCCATGAAGGCCATCAACTGGGAGATCCTGATGGTGTTTGCCGGCTCGGTTGTATTAGGCATCGCCATCCAGAAGACGGGCATCGCCGAGCGACTTGCCTTTGGTATTCTCGACGTATGCGGCACCAATCCTATCGTAGTGATGACGGCCATCTGCTTTGTCGGAACCTTCATTACCGAGTTTATCTCTAATACAGCCGCAGGTGCCATGTTCTTCCCTATCATGTACCAGGCTGCCGAGAAACTGGGCTATGAGCCATATCCATTCCTCATTGCCCTGATGGTAAGTGTGAGTTCAAGTTTTGCCACCCCGATTGGTTCGCCTACCCACATGCTGGTATATGGTCCTGGCGGCTACCGCTTCAGCGACTTCATGCGTATCGGCTTATTAATGAACCTCATCATACTTGCCGCAAACATTTTCATTATAAATATCATCTATCCACTAACCCCATTACAATAAAACACTTAGCAATATGAATATCGAGATTAAAGAACAAAATGGTTCCTTTATAGGAATACTTTCTGGCTGGATTGATACAGCAGTAGCAACACAATTCTTAGAGGACATGAAGCCTCTGATGGATCATGCCGATAAGAGTATCGAATTAAACTGTGCCCAACTGGAATACATTTGCAGTTTAGGGCTACGCGGACTGCTGCAACTAAATAAAGAGAGTGCTGCAAAGGGCGGCACTCTTGTACTGACTCATGTCGAGGGAGAAATCCAGAAGATTCTCACCATGACCGGATTCATCAAACTGTTTGATATCCGGTAATACTTCTGTAAGCCTTCAAGGCCTTTATCAATGCGTCATTTTCCTCCTTGGTCTGGGCCGTCACTCGGAAACAGTGGTTGTCGAGGCCACGGAAATTTGAAGCGTCGCGGATCAGGATGCCATACGTATCAATGAGCCATTTCTTCAGTTCCGTCGTGTTGGCGAAGTCTATGTTCACCAGCATGAAGTTCGTAGCCGTATCCATCACCATCAGCCCCTCAATGGCAGAAAGTTCCTCCCGCAATCGTTGGCTCTCAGCAAGATAAGCCTCCAAGTCGGGGATCATCTTCGGGTCATGCTCTATCAGGAACTTTCCTGCCTCTATGGCCATGGCATTCACCGTCCATGGCTGACGGAGGTTACGCAACCGGTCGATGATGATGGGTGAACTGAAGATATAACCCAGGCGCAAACCGGGGATGCAGTATTTCTTCGACAGGGAATGGATCAGCATCACGTTATAGCAATCGGCCATCTCCCGTGGTTCCAGAGTCGGACTCAACGTATAGTCGGCATACGACTGATCCACGACATGAAGATAACGGGGATTCTTACGGATGAGATGGTTCACCAAACTCTTTAGCAAGACGTTACCCGTCGGATTATTGGGGTTGCAGATCCAATAGATGCGGTCTTCAGGCAAAAGTTCCAACTCAACAGGGGATTCGTAGGATATCAGATGACCGAAAGCCTTACAGGCATCCTCATACTCATTAAACGTCGGCTGCGGGATGACGGAAGCCCAACCCTTGTAGAGTTGCGCAATGAGATAGATGGCTTCATTGGCACCGTTGGTCACCATCACGGTATTCTCAGGCACACCCAGATGATCAGCCAACAACCGTTCCAATTCTTGCGGCTGGGGTTCTGGATAATGCCCCACCACGTCGAAGTGCGCCATGAGATGCTCCTTCAAAGCAGAGAGGTCAGCCCCACTATAGACATTGGAGCTGAAATTCATCTTAATCTTATCGCCATAGCGATACGCATCGTCACCGTGTCCGTATATCATTCGTCTTTAGTTATTACAGGCAATCCTGATAGTCAGTGTCTCCGGGTCAAAGGTTATTCCCTCTCTCTGGATGAAACGTCCCAGCACACCCTCACGGGCCAGTTGCCGAGGTGATCCGATAGCCACCTCTTCCCCACGGGTCATCAGCCAGATGGTGTCGGCCAACTGCAAGGCCAGTTCCACGTCGTGGGTCGAGAGGAAGATCGTCTTTCCTGCCGTGCGGCTGATACGACGGAGCAACTGC
>JAFYPG010000272.1 GCA_017547605.1 Prevotella sp. | reverse complement strand
GAGTTACGCTCTGCCACAAACACAGGCGTACCACCATCATCAGGCAGGAACGAGTTTCGACCACTGGCCTTGCGACGGAACACACCCTCCTGCACCTGCGTCTTCAGGTTCAGGCGATAGCTGTTATCACTGACCTTCGAGAGGAAGTCATCCCACGCCATCTCCTCCATCGTGTCGATGGCGAGCATCTTCAGTGGATGGGTGTCGAACTTAAGTACCTTGAATATCTGCTTCAACGAGAATGTCTCGTTGGGATGATGCTGGAAGAGGTTCTGCAGCAGTTCGCTGACCTGTTTCTTCCCTAACCGTTTTCCTCCTTTTTTCTTTCCCATAGACTTGATTGCTTATAAGTTTTGGGCAAAGATAGTAAAAAAAATAAAAAGGTAAAAGGGTAAAAAGGTTAAATAAAAAAAAAGTAGTACCTTTGCACGCAAAATTAAAGGAAATGAAGATCTTAATCACTGGTGCAAGTGGATTTATCGGCTCATTTATCGTGGAGGAAGCCCTGAAGAGGGGTTTCGAGACATGGGCCGCCGTGCGCAAGAGCAGTTCGAAGGCGTACCTGCAAGACGAGCGGATAAACTTCATCGAGTTGAACCTCTCATCGAAGGAACAACTCGTGGAGCAGTTGCGCGATCATCAGTTTGATTATGTGGTGCATGCCGCAGGTGTCACGAAGTGTCTGAACAAGGCTGACTTCCGTCGTATTAATACGGAGGGAACCAAGAATCTGGTGGATGCACTCATCGCGTTGCAGATGCCCTTGAAGCGATTCGTCTTCGTCAGCAGCCTTAGCGTATTTGGCGCCATCAAGGAGAAGATGCCCTACGACGATATCCGTGAGACGGATACCCCACAGCCCAATACCGCCTATGGACGAAGCAAACTGGAGGCCGAACAGTATCTCGACTCACTGGGCTCGCGCATACCTTATATTATATTAAGGCCGACGGGGGTCTATGGTCCGAGGGAGAAGGATTACTTCATCATGGCCAAGAGCATCAAACAGCACAGCGACTTCGCCGTGGGCTACCAGCGACAGGACATCACGTTCGTCTATGTCACGGATGTGGTACAGGCCATATTTCAAGCCTTGGAGGTCGGGGATTTCAAATCCCCGACAACAGGGGAGACCATTTCTCCCATTGGTCGTAAGTATTTCCTCAGCGACGGTGAGGTGTATCAGAGCACAACCTTCAGTGACCTGATCCACGAAGAACTGGGACGTCCCTGGTGGATCCGTATCACAGCCCCCGTCTGGGTATTGCGCATCGTCACCTTCTTCGGCGAATACGTCGGACGGATGACGGGTAAGGTGACGGCCCTGAACAATGACAAATACAACATCCTGAAGCAGCGCAACTGGCGGTGCGACATCGAACCTGCCCGTCGCGAACTGGGCTTCGAGCCAAAGGTGCAGTTGAAGGAAGGTGTGAAGACCACCATCAAATGGTATAAGGATAACGGATGGCTATAGACATTAAACATTAAAGATTAAACATTGAGCATTAAGGATATTTTTAGGATTGAAAAGAAGCCGATCAAGGGGCTGCTCACCGTGGAGTGGGTCATCCTTGGTTATTGGGTGCTGACCCTGTTGTTTGTGCTTTTCACCTATACGAAGATCCAGAACCCTGAGACACTGATCTACGGACGGATAAAGGTGCTGGCTCTGACTGCAGCCATGTGGGCCGTCTATCGGATGATCCCCTGTCGCTTCACCCTCTTATGTAGGATCGGCGTACAACTGGCCTTACTCTCCTGGTGGTATCCTGACACCTACGAACTGAACAAGATCCTGCCCAATCTCGACCATCTCTTTGCGGGTTATGAACAACAGTTGTTCGGATGCCAGCCTGCCCTACTCTTCCCTGAAGCCATCACCAACCCCGTGTTCAGCGAACTGATGCATCTGGGTTACGCCTCCTACTTCCCGCTGATAGCCGTCGTGACATTGTTTTATTTCTTCTGGCGGTATGCGGAGTTCAACCGTGCCGTGTTCGTCATCCTCACCTCGTTCTTCCTGTATTATGTCATCTTCATCTTCCTGCCTGTTACAGGACCACAGTATTACTACGAGGCAGCAGGTCTTGACAACATTGCCCAAGGCATCTTCCCCAATCTTCACGACTATTTCGCCACCCACGACGAACCGATGACCATGCCTGGCTATAGCGACGGTTTCTTCTACCAGTGTGTCGCCAGTGCCCATGCCACAGGCGAACGTCCCACAGCCGCCTTCCCCAGCAGTCATGTAGGTGTCACGACAATCCTGTTGTTCCTCGCCTGGCGCACTAAGAATCGTCTTCTGTTCTTCGGCATCCTACCCTTCTATGTACTGATGTGTATGGCCACCGTCTATATCCGTGCGCACTATGCCATCGACGTTATCGGCGGATGGGTGAGTGCAGTCATTTTTTACCTTCTACTGCAGTCGTTCTGGGTTCTGTCAAAACGGCGCTATTGACATTTTTTCGACGAAAAATTTGTTGGATTCAGATATTTTCCTTACCTTTGCACACAAGTAAGTAAGGATAGACATATTAGCATCAAGGATTCCGACACGACAACTTTGTCGGAATTCTTTGTTTTATGCGTCCCAAACAAATGAATCAATAAACAATAAAAAAGAATAACTATGGCTTATATGTCACAAGAAGGCTACGACAAACTGGTAGCCGAACTGAAACAACTGGAGAGTGTGGAGCGCCCGAAAGCCTCTGCCGCCATTGCTGAGGCCCGCGAAAAAGGTGACCTCAGTGAGAACTCTGAGTATGATGCTGCCAAGGAGGCACAGGCCAACCTGGAAGACAAGATCAACCGTCTGAAGATGACCATCTCTGAAGCAAAGGTCGTCGATACATCGCGTCTGAGCACCGATGCCGTACAGATCCTCTCGAAGGTGGAGATGACCAACCTGACCAACAAGGCCAAGATGACCTACACCATCGTCAGCGAGAGCGAGGCCAACCTGCGCGAAGGTAAGATTTCCATCAAGACCCCTATCGCCCAGGGATTGCTGAACCACAAGGTGGGCGACGAGGTGGAGGTAAGTATTCCCCGTGGTACTATCAAACTGCGTATTGACAAAATAACCGTAGGGTAAAGGTAAAAAAGTAAAAAGGTAAAAAAATGGATATCTTCAGTAAGATTGCCGCTGGTGAGATTCCCAGCTACAAGTGCGCCGAGAACGAGAAGTTCTACGCATTCCTCGACATCAACCCGCTCGTAAAGGGTCATACCCTGGTGATTCCCCGTCGGGAAGTTGATTACATCTTCGATATGGAAGATGATGAGATTGCCGAGTTCCAGGTGTTTGCCAAGAAGGTGGCCAAGGCCATCGGTAAGGCTTTCCCCTGCAAGAAGGTGGCTCAGGTGGTGCTTGGCCTCGAAGTGCCTCACGCCCACATCCACCTCATCCCCATGCAGCAGGAAGGCGATGTTGATTTCCGCCGTGAGAAACTGAAACTCACGGAAGAGGAATTTAAGGAGATTGCCACAAAAATATATGCAGAATTCAAAAAGCAGTAACCGTTCGGGTTACTGCTTTTTATTTAGACAAACTCATCACCGTATTTGATCTGTACCTCGTTGGCATATTTCTTCACCAACGCCGAGGAGTCACCCTTCTTACAGATCATCAACACATTGTCTTGTTCCACCACGATATAACCATCCAGACCGCTGAACACACCCAGACGGTCCTTCGGCAGCTTGATGATATTGTTCTTGCAGTCTTCCATCTCCACCTGGGAGTCGAGCACCACATTGTCGTCCTCCACCTTACTCATGGCCTCATAGATGGCATGCCACGTACCCATATCGGCCCAGCCGAAGTCGCATTTCATCACAAACACGTCGCGGTTCTGTTCCAAGATGGCATAGTCGAGCGACAGGTTCGGATAGCGTGGATAGTTCGCCTCAACATATGCCAACTCCTCCTCATCGGTATAATTCGGATTCTCAACATTCAAGTTACGTAGCACGATCGGGAAGACACCCTTGAACGTCTCTATCAGATGACGGGCATTGGAAATAAAGATACCCGTATTCCAATAGAACTCCCCGCTCTCCATAAACATCCTCGCAAAGTCGCGCTCAGGCTTCTCCGTAAACGACTTCACCTGATACACCTCAGGCTTGCAACTCAGGTCACCCAACTGGATATAGCCATAGCCAGGTTCCGGACGCGTGGGTTTCACACCCATGGCCAATAGAACCTCATTCTCAGACACATAGCCAAGGCCAACGGTGATACTATGGTAGAAGGAATTTTCGTCGAGCACCAACTGATCCGATGGGGTAATGATGATATTGGCATCAGGATCACGACGTAGGATCCGCATAGTGGCCCATGCCACACTGGGTGCCGTGTTCCTGTGTATCGGTTCCTGCATGATATTCTTCTCTGGTAGTTCTGGCAATTGCTCTTTCACCAGTTGGAAGTACTCCTTACACGTACATATATAGATATTCTCTTTGGGCAGAATCCTCACGAAGCGTTCGAAGGTCGTCTGCAACATGGTCTTTCCCGTCCCGAAAAAATCCATAAACTGCTTGGGATGTTCATTTCTGCTTGCAGGCCAAAGCCTCTGGCCACGCCCTCCTGCGAGGATGACACAGAAATTGTTTTTCTCCGTTATTTCCATGGAAACGTCATTAGTCTTAATATCTGAGTGCGAAGATAATCAATTTCTATGATATGAACAAGTATTTTTAAGTTTTTTATCAAAAACCTTTGGCATTTCATTTTTTTGTATTACCTTTGCACCCGCTTTTGTTTGAGAGTCTGCGGCAAGATGACAAGCCCAGATGGCGGAATCGGTAGACGCGCTGGTCTCAAACACCAGTGGGGCAACCCGTGCCGGTTCGACCCCGGCTCTGGGTACGAAAGTACCAATGTGTGGCAAGAAAGACGCACTGACCCAACGAAAGCAAGGTGCTGTAAGACAATAACTTACAGCACTTTTTCTTTTTATAAAACCAAAATTTTCCCCTCGAAATTTTCCCCACATTTTCCCCACCGATGCAAATTTGATGCAATTGAATGGTATATTTGGAGGTGTTTTCGCATCAACATTTTCGTTACTG
>JAFYPG010000271.1 GCA_017547605.1 Prevotella sp. | reverse complement strand
TACAGACATAAAGAATAAACACATAGAAGAGTTTAAGGAATATATTGCTTACGAACCATTGTTCTGCTCGGCTGAGGATGTGTTAAAGCATAGGAGGGAATTGTAATGGACAAACTCTCTCTTGAACAGCGACACAAGAACATGGCGGCGATTCGTTCGAGGAATACGAAGCCAGAGATGATTGTGCGCAAGGGGCTGTGGAGTAGGGGATTCCGCTATAGGCTGAACTCGCCAAGGTTGCCTGGGCATCCTGACTTGGTGCTGAAGAAGTACAGGACATGTATCTTTGTGAATGGGTGCTTCTGGCATGGGCACGGAGTTACATTAAACATTATACATGAAACATTAAATTCTGATTGCTGCAAGATTCCGCAGACTAACAGGGAGTTCTGGGTGGCGAAGATTCGCAGGAATCAGGAGCGTGATATCGAGGAGCAGAAACGTTTGGCTGAAATGGGTTGGCACTGCATCACCATTTGGGAGTGTGAGCTGAAGCCGTCGAAGCGGGAAGAGACTTTGCGCTCGCTGGCGTTTACGCTGAATAAGATCTGGCTGGAGGAGCATGCCGTCATAGGAAAGCCTTATCCAAAGCTGGAGGAAGAGGATGGCATGCTAAAAGCAGCGGAGGAATGAAACAGATAGAAGTCGTAGCAGCGATCATACATGATGATGAGGGGCGGATATTCGCCACTCAGCGAGGGTATGGCGATTATAAGGATGGCTGGGAGTTTCCTGGGGGAAAGATGGAGCCAGGGGAATCGCCAGAGGAGGCCTTGCGACGCGAAATCTGGGAGGAATTAGAAACAAAGATAGTCGTAGAACGATTGATACAAACCGTGGATTACGACTATCCCAAATTGGCCAATGGCCGAGCCTGCTCACGCTCGGAAGACTCAAAGAGCACTTTGGTCTCCTCTCGCTCAACCGCAGCCTTTCATTTAACAATGCACTGTTTCTGGTGCCATATCGAGAGCGGATCACTCACGCTGAAAGAGCATGAGGCTGCTAAGTGGCTAAAGCCTGAAGATCTTAACTGCGTGGATTGGCTGCCAGCGGATTTGATAGTGGTTCATAATCTAAGCAATCTTTCTATAGTTAGGAATTTATAACGGACTGAACAGAAACTGCTGATCTGTGTATTCCCACTGGGCGATGTGGAAACGGATGAGGCGCGCAAGGAGGGTGATGACCTTGTGGCGAGGAATGGCAGAACGGCGGACAATCTGGTTTAGGGTAAGACGTTGGCCTTGCATGGCTGCCAGCAGTTTGCTGACGGTTTCCGTATAGGTCATCATGGTGCCTTTCGGGTTCTGTGACTCGCGCCAGATGGCCAGATGCACTGGTGAGGCGACGATGTTCTCATCGGCAATGCGGATATAGGCTCGTGGCTTGTCGTCTTCATTGACCACACAGATGGGGCGCTTGTCAGAAGGGGGAACGGTAGCAATGACGATCGTTCGTCCCTCGACATGGTAGGTGTCGAACTTGATGCTGGCCTCTGGGCGACAGTAGCGGTAGGCGGCCTGGTGCATCATATAGATCTCCTCCTCAGAACGGACGCCTGACATGTGACCATCGTCGCGAACACCAATCAGTAATCGTCCTCCGTCAGTATTCGCAAAGGCTGATACTGATTTGGCCAACTTCAGGGCATCAGAGACTCGATATTTGAAGTCCTGCTGCTGGTGCTCGCCCTCGTTGATGAGGCTCTGAAGATAATGCTTATCGTCCATTTGGTTGCAAAGATACAAAAAAAATAGATATTTGTTTGGAAGATATTAATAAAATAATTATATTTGCAGTCGAATTGACGTCAATGTGATGTCAAAATGAAATATTAAATATGGATTTATGGCACAGTCGGCAGTAACGGTTAGGTTAGACTCGGAGTTGAAGTCGAAGTTCGATGAACTCTGTAATCAGTTTGGTATGAGTGCAAATACGGCATTCAATATTTTTGTAAATGCTGTGGTAAGAAGTCGCAGCATACCTTTTCCTATCAAAGGCAGTCAAATCTCAGTTCCAAACGCGATGGATTTGTTTGAACTACAGCGGAAAACTGTAGAAAATAGTGAGGAAAAGGAACTGACACTAGATGAAATTAATGCGGAGATTCGTCTTGCAAGGGAAGAACGACGTAAAAGAGGAAATGTGCAATGATCTATGCAGTCATTGATACCAATGTGCTTGTCTCGGCACTGATTACTCGTAATTCGCAATCTGCTACAGTGAAGGTTGTGAGGTGTTTGCAGGAAGGAGGCTTTATACCTTTATATGACAATGATATTATTGAAGAATACGAGGACGTATTACATCGCCATAAGTTCAATATCCTTCCTGACGTAACAGAATCACTAATATCTCTGATTGTTGAGAAAGGGATTGAGATTCATCGAACAGCTTTCTCAGACTCTATGCTTGATGAAGATGATAGGGCGTTTTATGAAATTACATTAAGTGTTGATGATTCCTTCCTCGTTACTGGCAATTTGAAACACTTCCCAGACTCTCCCAAGGTTGTTACACCATCTGAGTTCATAGAAATTCTGGAGGGTGATAAGTTGAACTTACAAACATAAAGAAGTTATGAAGAAAGTATTGGTTTCTGTGGTTTTTGCATGCTCGGCATTGGGGATGCTGGGGGCAAGGGTAGGTGATGGCTATGTGCCTCAGCGTAGTGACTATAAGATAAGGACAGAGGTGACGACGATAGATGATGACGGAACCATCATATACGACAAGGTGATCACCTACTTGACGGATGCTCGCAATCATACTGATACGCTGCAGAGCGAGGCTCTGCCGCTCGATACGGCCTATTGGAGTAGGCAATCGATTGGCGAGATCCTGGAGATGGACTTCAATTTCGACGGGGTTCCTGACCTTCAGATAGGTACGGGGCCGATGAACAGCTTTGGCAACTTCACCTACGACGTCTTTCTTTGGGATGAGCAGACTCACCGCTTTGTGCATGTGGAGGATCAGCCGCCATTGTTCGACCCCTACTTGGATGATTCCCAGAAACAGATTGTCAGCACCTTCCGACTGGACAATGATGTCGAAATCATCAGGTATCAATGGAAGGATGGTAAACTGGTGGAAGTAAGCAAGGAAACCATTGATTACTCTGAATTGACAGAGGATTAAGCGGCCTTTTGCTTTAGTAGTCGGTGGGTTTCTTTGCGGGCTTCACGCCAGCGGGGGAAGTATTTGTCCATTAATGCATAGAACCTGGCATTATGACTGGGCTCCAGCAAATGACACAGTTCATGAACCACGATATGTTCCACACAAAAGTCTGGTAATAATAGCACATAGGTGGAGATATAAATACTGCGGTCTTTTATATTGCATTGTCCCCAGCGCGAAATCGTTGGCTTGTAGTAGAGTCTTGAGGGCTTGACTCCCATTTCCTTTGTATGGCGTTCAACCATTGGTTCTACCAGCGTTTTCAGTCTTGTCAGTGCCTCATCTACCTGAGCTCGTGTGTTCAGGGGCAACTGACGGTAGAAGTCGTTCCGTTTCTGCAACCTTTCTGCGGTTTTCTTCCTCGCTTTCTCAATCCAGTCGCTGTGCTCTTCAATAAATGCCTCTACATACTTCCTCGATAGTCCTATAGGAGCCGATACATGCACATCGCCATTCTTGACTATCCGTAAAGACAGTCTGCTTGTTCTCCTATATGTCACCTGTATTTTCATTCTAAATAATATAGTGCAAAGTTACGCAAAACATTTGGATATTCAAAATCTTTTATGTATATTTGCAGCGCAAATCTATTATAACCAAAAAACATGAGGAGGGAAAAATGAAAAAGTTTGTGGCTTTTATGATTGTTTTTCTGGTCGTAGTGGGAGTGGCTCTCGTTGCGACTTGTCCAGACAAGATGGCTCATTATGCGGCTATCAGGAATGTGGCTACGGCAGTGGTGAACGCTGAGATGAATCAGAAAGAGCATGATGAGACGTTGGCAGCCATTGGTGCGATGGAGGGAGTCGTCGCTGTGGACAACTATCTTAGAATGAATCTTATTGTGAGAGACTACACCTTATATAGTGTTGGTTATATCATTTATAACAATGACCCAAGAATGGTGTCTGTCGGCTTATTCAAGCATGTCTTTACGATCAAGGAGGACGACGCAAAACGAATGCTTAAGAGTAAGTTGTCGTTGCCTAACATTATAAAACAACAACAGGAATTGAAGAAGTATGAAGGGATATAGAGGACTGCTGGTGTGCTTGTTTAGTGGTTTGTTCGGTTTGCTGGGATGTACGGCGAAGAAGATGCCTGAGGGCGATCTGGTGCGCGTGGAATTCTCCCGTCATGGGACGATGGCAGGACCTGAGTATAAGGGCATCGTGGAGCAGGATTCCACAGGCGTGTTCGTCATCCGTGCCATGAGGGAGGCTTATGGTCCGATGTACGAGAAGAAGATTGACGCTGCTGTCATTCAGAAGTTCCGTCAGATCATCGAGGAAGAGAAGATGTATAAGTACAAGGAGTCATACAGGCCGATGATGGAGGTGCTCGATGGCTGGGGGTGGTCGTTTGAAGCGAAGTTCTCTGATGGCACCAAGATATATTCTCATGGCTCCAATGCCAGTCCGAATGGTAATGGTCTGGCAAGGATTCGTGGCTTGATGACAGAACTGGCCATGGAGGGTGAGCAAATAGAAATGCCCGAGGACGAAGACGAATAAAAAAAAGCCCGCCATGACTGGCGAGCTTTGAGGTGCCTGGCGGATTCGAACCGCCGTAGACGGTTTTGCAGACCGTTGACTAAGCCACTCATCCAAGGCACCGAGTAAGCGAGTAAAAAGCGAAGCTTGCTTCAGCTTTTTCGAGCGCGAGGTGACTAGACCGTAGGTCAAGACACCATGGCTTTTCTTGAATGCGGGTGCAAAGGTAGTCATATTTCTCGACACTGCCAAATTTTTCCGCTATTTTTTCTGCGGGCAATCTGCTTTTTTCTTGCAGTCGCACTTTTGTGCCTCTTTCAGAGGACAGCCACTACACCCACAACATGGATCGCTTTTCTGTTGGATCGTTCGATACGCACGCCATAGGGCATAGCCCACAGCCGCGATGAGAATGAGGTAGGTGAGGAGTGCCTGCATACGACGCTAAATCTTGGATAGTCGCCTGAGCATCAACTTGTTGATGACCTGAATACGGTGGCCTGTCTTTCCGATGTCTTCACGTACATTATTTATATTATTGAAGAGATCGCTGAAGGCATTGAGCAGGAAGTTTGGCTGGCCCGTGTCTTCCGTCATATCCGGGTTGGTCACGATATTGATGCCATGGTGCTCGATATGCACCTCGATATCCTCGCCCGTCATGATGGGATCGCCGTCGTAGTGGATGGCACCTGGCTCCTTACGGTGGATATGCAGGCTCTTGGTGCGGAAGGTCTTGATCTTCGAGTTGTTCGTCAGGGTCTTCATGAAGAGATCGGCTGCTATCTGTGGGGCATCGAGGGTGTCGAAGGGCTCCATGATGATGACATCCATCTCACCGTCCTTCATGGTGGCTCCAGGGGCGATATAGGCGTTGTTGCCATATTGCGAGGCATTGGCGCAGGCGATGAGGAAAGCCTTGTAGCGCTTCTTGCCCGTATCGTCTTCCACCTCGTAGGTTTCAGGCTGGTATTTCAGTCCTTCTTTCAACACGTTTTCCAGATAGGTGATGGGCCCACGCTTGCCTGCCTCTGCGAACTTCAGCGAGATGAAGGCGTCGAAGCCCATGCCACAGGTGCAGAAGAAAGGCAGTTCGTTGATGACACCATAGTCGAAAGCCTCGATCTT
Source organism: Prevotella sp. (assembly GCA_017547605.1). Classification (GTDB taxonomy): domain Bacteria; phylum Bacteroidota; class Bacteroidia; order Bacteroidales; family Bacteroidaceae; genus Prevotella. Next base: position 2,087 of record JAFYPG010000271.1, on the reverse strand, counting down.
ACAACTGTTAATGATCTGGATGGCTTTCTTGGTATCCATAGGAAGACAGAGATGGCGCGCCAGTCCGTTGCCAGAACCACAGGGGATGATGCCAAGCGCCGTCTGGGTATGTATCAGTGAACGGGCCACCTCGTTGACCGTGCCGTCGCCACCAATGGCTACGACGATATCCGTGCCCTGGGCTGCACACTCCTTGGCAATCTCTGCTGCGTGACCGGCATATTCCGTCAGGATGAGTTGATGGTCGAACTGCTCATGGTCGAGCGTCTTTTCGATCAACTCAGGAATCTCCTTCTTGGAGTGAGTGCCCGAGATGGGGTTCAGTATGAATACAATCTTCCTTATTTTAGTCATAATTCCACTGCAAAAATACAAAAATCTGGGAAATGAAAGGGTAATTATGAAAGAAAAAAAACAAAAAACATACATTTATTAAAAAAAACTTGCACTATTTCGCAAAAAATGTGTAACTTTGCAGCCTGAAAATAAAAACGTAGAAATTATACCATATCGGAATGGGACAATTACAAGAGAAATACAAGCACTATCGTGAGCCGCAGAAGTTCATGGAAGCTGACGTCTATCCTTATTTCCGTGCCATCGAAGGAAAGCAGGGCACAGAGGTGGAGATGGGTGGCCACAAGGTGCTTATGTTCGGTTCTAATGCCTATACAGGACTGACGGGCGACCAGCGCATCATCGATGCTGCCAAGAAAGCGCTCGACAAGTACGGTTCTGGTTGTGCAGGAAGCCGTTTCCTGAACGGAACGCTCGACCTGCACGTGCAGCTGGAAAAAGAGATCGCGGAGTTTATCGGCAAGGAAGACTGCCTTTGCTTCTCTACGGGCTTCTCCGTGAACCAGGGTGTACTGGCCATGGTTGTTGGTAAAGACGACTATATCATCTGTGACGATCGCGATCACGCCTCTATTGTGGATGGTCGTCGTCTGTCGTTCGCCCGTCAGTTGCACTATAAGCATAACGATATGGCTGATCTGGAGCGTGTGCTGAAGAAGCTGCCTCACGAGGCCATCAAACTGATTGTTGTTGATGGTGTGTTCTCTATGGAGGGTGATCTGGCCAAGTTGCCTGAGATCGTTGAACTGAAGCACAAGTATAACTGCTCTATCATGGTGGATGAGGCCCACGGTATTGGTGTCTTTGGTAAACAGGGTAGGGGCGTGTGTGATCATTTCGGCCTGACGGATGAGGTAGATCTCATCATGGGTACCTTCTCGAAGTCGCTCGCCAGCATTGGTGGTTTCATCGCTTCTGACTGGGATACCATCAACTTCCTGCGCCATACGTGTCGCACCTATATCTTCTCTGCATCCAATACGCCCGCTGCTACGGCTGCCGCTATGGAGGCTCTGCACATCATCCAGAAGGAGCCCGAGAGAATCCAGGCCCTGTGGGATGTGACGAAGTACGCCCTGAAGCGTTTCCGTGAGGAGGGCTTCGAGATTGGTGATACGGAGAGTCCTATTATCCCGCTCTATGTGCGCGATGTGGATAAGACCTTCCTGGTGACGGCTCTGGCCTTTAAGGCTGGTGTGTTCATCAATCCTGTGATTCCTCCTGCATGTGCTCCTCAGGATACGCTCGTACGCTATGCCCTGATGGCTACGCATACGAAGGAGCAGGTGGATCGCTCTGTGGTGGCCCTGAAGAAGATTTTCGTCGAGCAAGGCATCATTAAAGGGTAAAAAAGTAAAAAGGTAAAAAGTAATAATCGAGGTGTAGCGCAGTTGGTAGCGTTCCTGGTTTGGGACCAGGCTGTCGCAGGTTCGAGTCCTGTCACCTCGACTTCTTATTAGAATCCCGCTGATTCATCTGAGTCAGCGGGATTTTCTTCTTTTTTGTTCTTTTTCTCACGTTTTTTTCTTATCTTTGCACCCATGAATAATAAACTATAAACCAAATTGTTATGGTCAAGAAATTCCCATACGGTTACGATGTGAATGCCTATATCGACAAGGCGTTCGAACAGTTGAAAGCTGACTTTCCCTGGGCAACGAGGGACATGATAGCTGAGCACACTTTATATGGTATCGCGAAAGTTGGTAGCAGATATCAGTATGTTGCTT
>JAFYPG010000270.1 GCA_017547605.1 Prevotella sp. | reverse complement strand
GGATAGATGGTATGGTCGCCACCGTGATTGGCCATCATCACGAACTTCAGGCCATTGCTCTCGGCGATACCTACGGCTATCGATAGCATGATCCCGTTGCGGAAGGGCACCACTGTCGATCGCATGTTCTCGTCGGCATAGTGACCCTCAGGAATCTCCTCCCCACCCTTCAAGAGCGAACTCTGGAAATACTTCGTCATGAAGTCCAACGGGATCGTGATATGCCGTATGCCCAGCCGCTCACAGTGCAGACGGGCAAAGGGTATCTCACGGGCGTTATGCTTCGAGCCATAGTCGAACGAGACCGCCAGGGCTATCCGCTCCTGCTGGTCGTAGAGCAGCGTCACGGAATCCATGCCGCCACTGAGTATGATCACTGTATCTTTTTCCATCTTGCGCGCAAAGGTACACATTTTTCCGAGACTTTTGCCAACTCCGTCTTACATTATTTATAATAGTACGCAAAAAAAGTATAAATTCTTAATTCCCAGTTATCGATTATCAATTAATTATTGTAACTTTGCAGTCGCTTTCAAACGAAGTTTTTCACATTATTATAATATCAATACAATTATGACAATCAACGAATTCAACTTTGCCGGTAAGAAGGCAATCGTACGTGTAGATTTCAACGTACCCCTGGATGAGAATGGTAAGATCACTGACGACACCCGTATCCGCGGTGCCCTGCCTACCCTGAAGAAGATTCTGGCTGACGGTGGTGCTACGATCATCATGTCGCACATGAGTAAGCCCAAGGGCAAGGTGAACCCGAAGCTCTCTCTGGGTCAGATCCGTGAGGCTGTGGAGAAGGCTCTGGGTGTTCCCGTGGCTTTCGCTCCCGACTGTGCTAAGGCTGCTGATGCTGCCAAGGCTCTGAAGATGGGTGAGGCTCTGTTGCTCGAGAACCTGCGTTACTATCCCGAGGAGGAAGGTAAGCCCGTTGGTATCGAGAAGACTGATCCCGCCTACGACGAGGCTAAGAAGGCCATGAAGGCTTCTCAGAAGGAGTTCGCCAAGACACTGGCTTCCTACGCTGACTGCTACGTGATGGATGCCTTCGGTACCGCTCACCGCAAGCACGCTTCTACCGCTGTCATCGCTGATTACTTCGACGCCGACAACAAGATGCTGGGTCTGCTGATGGAGAAGGAAGTACAGGCTGTCGATAACGTGCTCTCTAACATCAAGCGTCCGTTCGTAGCCATCATGGGTGGTTCTAAGGTATCTTCTAAGATCGGTATCATCGAGAACCTGCTCGGTAAGGTTGATAAGCTCATCCTCTGCGGTGGTATGACCTATACCTTCGCCAAGGCTCACAATGGTGAGATCGGCGACTCTATCGTAGAACTCGACAAACTGGATGTTGCTCTGGGTGTTGAGGAACTGGCCAAGAAGAACGGTGTGGAACTCGTGCTGGGTTCTGACTGCACCGCTACCAACGGCCTCGACTTCGGTACGATGACCGTAAAGCCCGGTTCTCAGATCATCACCTGTCCTGCTAACAACGTGCCCGCAGGTTTCGAGGGTGTTGACGCTGGTCCCGCTTCTCAGGACGACTTCCGCAAGGCCATCAAGGGTGCCAAGACCATCCTCTGGAACGGTCCTGCCGGTGTGTTCGAGTGCGACGACTTCACCGCAGGTAGCCGTGCCATCGGTGAGGCTATCGCTGAGGCTACTGCTGAGGGTGCATTCTCACTGATCGGTGGTGGCGACTCTGTAGCTTGCGTCAACAAGTTCGGTCTGGCCGATAAGGTCAGCTACATCTCTACTGGTGGTGGTGCTCTGCTCGAGGCCATTGAAGGTAAGGTTCTCCCCGGCGTTGCAGCTATCAAGGGTGAGTAATGAAACTGACAGGCAAACAACTAACCATTATCGTGGTGGCCATTGCATTTATCGTAATGGCCATCTTTACGATGGTGGTCGGTACTGAGGAAGACGGAAAGTCTTCTGAGAATACAGAACAGACTGAGCAGGCCACGAAGGAGGACAACAACAAGGAGAAGCCTGACAGCGTGGTTGTGAACGAGCCACTGGAGGGCGATCCCTACAAGGAACTCGACGAACTCATCGGACTGGGCGCCGTAAAGGAAGAAGTAAGGTCACTGGCCAACTTCGTCAAACTTCAGAAGCAGCGTCAGGACAAGGGTCTGAAGACACCGAAACTCTCCTATCATCTGGTGTTCACTGGCAGTCCTGGTACTGGTAAGACCACCGTCGCCCGTATCGTCGCCCGTATCTATAAGGATCTGGGTATCCTGAAGAAGGGTCATACCGTCGAGACTGACCGTTCCGGACTGGTAGCCAACTACGTAGGACAGACAGCCACGAAGACGAATGCCGTGGTGGATTCCGCCCTCAATGGTGTGCTCTTCATCGACGAGGCCTACGCCCTGGTGCCAGAGAACAGTTCTCAGGACTACGGACAGGAGGCTATCTCTACCCTGCTGAAGCGTATGGAGGACGACCGCGACAAGTTGGTGGTGATCATCGCCGGTTATACCAACGAGATGAAACGCTTCATCGACTCCAACCCCGGTTTGCAGTCACGCTTCAACCGCTATATCAACTTCCCCGACTATTCGGCTGAGGAACTGACGGACATCTTCAAGATGTACGTGAAGCGGAACGAATACACGATTGGCTGGCAGGCGGAGGAGATGCTCAGTGAGAAACTGAACTATGCCGTCGAGCACAAAGACCGCAACTTCGGTAATGCCCGTTACGTGAGAAACATCTTCGAGAAAGCCATTCAGGCACAGGCCAACAGGCTCTCTGGCAAGAAAGGACTCAACGAGCGCCAACTCACGGAGATCACTGTCGAAGATCTGGAAGAAGCCTTCAAGGAGTAATAGAAAAGCCCCGCCAATTGGCGGGGCTTTTCTATTACTCCTTGAAGGCTTCTTCCAGATCTTCGACAGTGATCTCCGTGAGTTGGCG
>JAFYPG010000269.1 GCA_017547605.1 Prevotella sp. | reverse complement strand
GTTCTTGACCATCGCTGCCACGATATGTGAACTTAGGCGCTCACCATAACTGACGATGGTATCCTCTGTCTTTTTCGACAAGTCGTGAATCAGGTACACACCGTAGAAGATGCTCTTCAACTGGTCGAAGAGTTGGTCTACATTATTGAATAAGTCAATGCGCTTTTTGTCATCTGTTATGATGGCCTCGATCATCTGGTGGTGGCGTGTCACCATCGCGTCGAATTCCTCACGATAGTGCTCATCGCCCTGCTTGGCCATCTGTGATGTGGCGATCAGTTTGTCGGTGATGCCGTCAAGTGCACTTACTACTACTACGACAGGTTGCGTCCGAGCCTCTGTCTCCACAATTTTTTTCAAGCTAAGAATGCTTTTTACGGAACCTACGGACGTTCCGCCGAATTTCATTACTTTCATATTCCTATGCAATTTATCTTGCCGACGGTACCCCTTGACAAGCGGGGCTTCCTCCATCGGCGCTGCAAAGGTAATGGAAAAAATCCAAACCTATGTCATCTTTATGAAGTTTTTTTCGTTAATCTTCGAAAATCTTGTTGGTATCTCAGCTTTATTTCGTACTTTTGCGCCTCAAAAATAGCAAAACAATGAAAAAACTCTATATATTGCTGGCGTTACTGATTGCCTTGATGACCATTGGCGAGGTATCAGCCCAGCGCCAAAGAATCACTAAGACCCGCAGCCATCAGAAGACACACAGGGTGGTCAAGAAAAAGAAGGCCAGGAGCCGGAAGGGCAGAAAAACTGCAAAACGGAGAACCCCTGTTGATCCTACTCTTTCAGATCCGTTCTATAATCCTTTCCTGCAGTGTGAGGATACATGTGACCATGTGCATGGTATCGACCTGTCGCACTATCAGGGACAGGTGTTCTGGGAGACGGTGGGTGAGAATACAAAGATGGCGTATGTCTATCTGAAGGCGACAGAAGGCAGTGACCGCATTGATGACCGCTATGAACATAATATCGAGTGGGCGCACTACTATGGACTGAAGGTGGGTTCTTATCATTTCTTCCGTCCGAAGAGTCCACTGAGGGAACAACTGGAGAACTTCAAGACCCAGTGTCGTCCTGGTGAGCAGGACCTCATTCCCATGATAGATGTCGAGACGACGGGCGGACTACCCACGAGAGAGTTCTGCGATTCACTCATTACCTTCCTCGGGCTCGTCGAACAGGCTTACCGTCAGCAACCGCTTGTCTATACCTACAGGAATTTCTATAATAAACACTTGATAGGCCAGATCAACGACTACAAACTGATGATCGCCATGTACACCGAGGAGGAGCCTGTATTAGCCGATGGCAGGGATATCACCATGTGGCAATATACAAGCAAAGGACGTATCGTGGGTGTTGCTGGTTATATTGATAAAAGCCGTTTCTTAGGTGACCACCAGTTGAAAGAGATCCGTTTCCGCCACATCTTCCCAGTCAACGAGTGACATCACTCTTCGATATGGGAGAGGGAGTGAACGAAGGAAGCAAAGAAGTTTGTCAGACTCTCGGAGGGGAAATAACGGAAATAACGGGCTGATCTCCGTATATGACTGAACATAGCCGTGGTGTTGCTGTTATGAATAAAGATACTATCGTCATCCTGTGAGAAATACCAGTCTTGGGAACGGGTGTTGGTAAATTCCAACAGTTCCTGAGCGATAGCCTCTACACGTTTGTCCTTCTTGTCCTGTAAGAAGGGTAGTTCATCGGCCTGGAAACCATAGAGCAGGATGAGGCACTGGCCTTCCAACTGGCACATCTGAGAGAGATTCAGGCTTGAAATCCATTCTCCCAACGTATGGAAATCCACTTTGGCACCTTCCTGACGCAGGAAGATGCCCAGTTCGAGCAGTTGGTGGATAGGCATCCCCTCATTGAGGATATGGCGTACGATGCTGATGAGCAGGAGCAGCAGATGACGGGTCGTCGTGTTGGAGTGTTCATCGTCGAGGATATCCTGTAACTTATGGTTCAGCACGGGATTCGTCAGATGGTCGGGACGCAGGAAATCGTCCTCTTCCTCGTTTATGTTCTGTTGCCCGTTCTTGGCTTTATTGGCTGCTTTCTGCCATTCTTTCCACTGTTTGTCGGTAAGTCGGAGGAAGAACTGGGATCTGCAGTTCTGAAGACCTTGATAGGCGTAGGGGATGACCTCGTGCATGATGGCTAACTGGTAGAGACAGTCCCACTTGAATGCCGACATGGCTTCCAGTTTTTCATCAGAACTGAAAGCCCCGCTTCTCAATAGTCTGAACAGATTACGTTGTATGATGTCCATGGTGCTTAGGAATATCTTTTAGGGTATCTGAATAGGATGGACAACAGGGCGACGATACCCAGTGCGAATGGATAATAGAGGTAGGGAAGGATACTGACCGGATTAAGGGAGGCCAGACCGGCGGCAATGAGCATCTGGGCTCCGTAAGGAATAAGACCTTGGACGGTGCAGGAGAAGGTGTCGAGTATAGAGGCGCACTTCTTGTTGTCAACACCGTAGCGGTCGCCCACTTCCTTAGAGATCCTACCGACGGTGAGGATTGCCACCGTGTTGTTGGCTGTGCAGATATCCACGAGCGACACCAGGGCCGCGATGCTCAGTTCTGCACCCCGTTTGCCGTTTACGCGACGTGTCAGCAGTCGGATGATGAAGTCGATGCCACCCTGCTGACGGATGAGTTCGAGCATGCCGCCCGCCATCATGGTGATGATAATCAGTTCACCCATCGAGAGGATACCTTCACCCATTGCTCCGAACCATCCATAGATGTCGAAGGAGCCCGTCAGGAGTCCGATAAGACCTGTCAGGAGAATACCCAGCGTGAGTACAGCCATCACGTTCATTCCCAGGATGGCGGTGATAAGAACCATCAGATAGGGGATCACTTTGACCCATTCCACTGGCGGTATCTGCTGAGGTGTCTGAACGCCTGTTCCCATGAGGAAATAGACAATCAAAATCACGATGGCGGCAGGTGCCACAATGAAAACGTTCACGCGGAACTTATCACTCAACCTGCACCCCTGTGTCTGGGTTGCCATGATAGTGGTGTCGGAGATAAAGGAAAGGTTGTCACCGAAGAAGGAGCCGCCCACGATGATGGCCGTCATCAGGGCTACGTCAGTGCCTGTCTCTGTGGCCACCCCTGCCGCAATAGGTACGAGGGCGGCGACAGTGCCCACACTCGTGCCGATGGACAGGGAGATGAAACAAGCCGCCAGAAACAGACCCGCCAAGATCATCTGTGGAGGTAACAAACTCAGCGTCAGGTTTACCGTTGCATCGATGCTGCCCATCGTCTTGGCAGAATGTGCAAAGGCCCCTGCCAGCACGAAGATCCAGATCATCAGCATCATCTGTTCCGTGGCCGCCCCACGGCTGTAGGTGTTGATACGTTGCATCAGAGGTTTGCCGTTACAGATGATGATCGCATAGATGCTCGACACCATAAAGGCCACAGTGATGGGTATCTTATAGAAATCACCGGCAATGATGCTGGTGACCAGGTAGAATGCGATGAACACAAACAAAGGTGATAATGCGATGAGTCCTTTCTTCATAGTGTAACACCATTCTTAAAGATAGAGATCTCCCTATAACCGTTCTCCTCGTTCTTGGCTGGTTCGCCACTGGCTACACAGAGAATCTTGTCGATAAACTCAGGCAACAGTTCCTGCATCGTACGGCCTTCGATCAGTTGACCAGCGGAGAAATCTATCCAGTTCCTCTTCCGACGGGCCAGATCAGGATTTGTGGCAATCTTCATCGTAGGGACGAAGGTGCCGAAGGGTGTACCGCGCCCTGTGGTGAAAAGTACCAGATGACAGCCGCAGGCGGCAAGGGCCGTGGCAGCCACCAGATCATTGCCAGGCGCAGAGAGCAGGTTCAGACCATCATACTGCAGACGGTCACCGTATTCCATGACGCCACTGACAGGTGCCTTGCCGCATTTCTGGGTACAGCCGAGAGCCTTGTCCTCAAGGGTGGATATGCCACCAGCCTTATTACCTGGACTTGGATTCTCACCGACAGGCTCACCGTGGGAAAGGAAGTAATCCTTGAAATTGTTGATCATGGAAACCGTCTGATGGAAGAGTTCTTCCGTACTACAGCGGTTCATCAGGATCGTTTCTGCTCCAAACATCTCCGGCACCTCAGTCAGGACGGATATGCCGCCCTGTGCGACAAGCCAGTCGGAGAACTCTCCAACGAGGGGATTGGCGGTAATACCTGAGAAACCGTCGGAGCCGCCACATTTCAGACCTACGCGCAGTTTGTTGACAGGTACCTCTTCACGCTGGTCCTGCTTGGCTATTTCATAGAGTTCCCTAAGAATGCTCATACCAGCCTCCATCTCGTCATCCACTTTCTGTGTGATGAGCAGTTTGATGCGGTCCTGGTCATAGTCACCGAGCATCTTCATGAATGCATCGGGCTGATTGTTCTCACAACCCAGACTCAGCACGAGCACAGCCCCGGCGTTAGGATGCAGACAGATGTCGCGGAGTATCTTCCGGGTATTCTCGTGATCGTCGGAAAGTTGTGAACAGCCGTAGTTATGATGCCAGGCATAGATGGCGTCAACACCTTCTTCTTGGGTTTCGGTCTTCAGTTCCTTCACAAGCCTTTCTGCAATACCGTTCACACAGCCTACAGTGGGTACAACCCATATCTCATTGCGGATACCTACCTCACCGTTCTTGCGGACATACCCTTTAAAGGTACGGTTCTCTCTTTTGATATCAAGACTCTGGTTATCAGGGTGATATGTGTATCTAATCTTTCCTTCAAGATTCGTCTTCAGATTCTCTTCATTCACCCAGTCACCAGCCTTCATGTCCTTTTTCGCATGTCCGATGGGATAACCGTATTTGATGATATTTTCCCCTTGCACTGTGTCCTTGATGAGGATCTTATGACCCGCTGGCGTGTCTTGGTTCACGATGACCTGTCTGTCGTCGATGTCAATGATGTCGCCTTTATGCTTGGGTTCAAGACATACGACCACAGAGTCTGCGGGGTTGATTCTTAAGAAGGTAGTCAGTGCCATGGGTGTTTGTCAGATAGCCGTCCTGCGGTAGAAATCCACGTTCTCTTTTGTCAGGATCTCAATAGGCATATAGTTCACGGGGTTCACCTCACGCTTCATGACGATGGCGTTGAAGAGGGCATCCACTGAGGCGTAACCCTGCTGGTAGGCGTGCTGGGCAATGAGGAAGGAGATGCTTCCTTGGCGTACGCACTCCTGATTCTTGGGCACCATGTCATAGCCCATGATCTGGATATGACGACGGTTGGTCTTCTGCAGGAATTCACCTACGATATGCGCCTTTGAGTTGAAAGTGATACAATGGTGCACCTTCGGGTGTTCGTTGAAGAACTGTTCGAGGATACCGTCATATTCCTTATGCTCCTCGTCGAGAGGCAGATCCACCTCTGTAATCTTGATATCAGGGAAATGATCCACCATATAGTGACGGAAACCCGTTTCACGGTTTGCCTGCTGCTTGGAACCCACCTTACCGTCGCGTGTCTGTTTGACGAGGGCAATTTCCTTTTCCTTCGAGGCGATAAGCATCAGCATCTTGGCAGCGAAATAGCCACTGGCGAAGGAGTCCTGTCCGAAGAAGGATAAGGGTTTCAGGTCAGGCATATAGGAGTCGAGCAGCACGTAGGGAATCTGGCGCTCTGCCAGTTTCTCCGTAAAGCGGGCTGTCTGCTCCAGTGTGGTGGGCACGATGATCACACCGTCGATCTTGGCCGTAAACAGTTCACGTACCATTCTCGTAAAGGCGGCATTATTGAAACGCTCGTAGTAGAGGATATTCAGGTTGATGCCGAAGTCGCGGCGGAAGTCAGTACAGGCCTGGGCACCTTCCTCGATTTCGTCCCAGTAGGCCTCCTGCTCGTGCTTGGGCAGCACGATGTAGAAGTTATACGTCTTGTTGTAGGCGAGGGCAGAGGCATACATGTTGGGACGATAATCCAACTCCTCTAGGGCTTTGTTCACCTTTTCCAATGCCGACTTGCTGACGTTGGGACGTTTGTGCAACACACGATCGACAGTTCCCGTTGACACACCAGCACGGGCTGCGATATCCTTAATGGTGATAATTTCCTTTGGCATACTTCCTGTATTTTTCGGCAAAGGTACAAAGAATTTTTTATTTTTACCTTAAAACCTCTTAAATATTTGCAGAACTCGGGAAATATTATTACTTTTGTGCTCGCAAACGATAAAAAGTAAAATCAAACAATAAATATCAATACAATGGCAAAAATCGTAACATTGGGCGAGATTATGCTTCGCCTGTCGCCTCAGGGCAACGACCGTTTTATTCAGAGTGAGTCCTTCCGCATCATCCCTGGTGGTGGTGAGGCTAATGTCGCTGTCTCATTGGCTAACTATGGCCATGAGGCTTATTATGTGACGAAGTTGCCGAAACACGAGATTGGTCAGATTGCCGTCAATGCCTTACGCCGTTACGGTGTAAAGACGGAGTTTGTCACCCGTGGTGGCGACCGTATCGGTTTGTATTATGCTGAGACAGGTGCCTCGATGCGTCCCTCGAAGGTGATCTACGACCGTGCCCACTCCGCCATTGCTGAGGCTACGCCTGCAGACTTTGATTTCGACAAGATCATGGAGGGTGCGGCCTGGTTCCACTGGAGTGGTATTACTCCTGCCATTTCCGATAAGGCTGCCGAACTGACGAAGTTGGCTTGTGAGGCTGCGAAACGTCATGGTGTGACGGTGTCTGTCGATCTGAACTTCCGCAAGAAACTCTGGACCTCTGAGAAAGCCATCTCCATTATGCGTCCGCTGATGAAGTATGTCGATGTCTGTATCGGTAACGAGGAAGATGCAGAGCTCTGTCTTGGTTTTAAGCCTGATGCCGATGTGGAGAGTGGTAAGACGGATGCTGCCGGCTACGAGGGTATCTTCAAACAGATGATGCAGGAGTTCGGCTTCAAGTATGTCGTCTCTACGCTTCGTGAGAGCTACAGTGCTACATACAATGGTTGGAAGGCCCTGATCTATGATGGTAAGGAGTTCTACCAGTCGAAGCGTTATGAGATCAATCCGATCATCGATCGTGTAGGTGGTGGAGACTCGTTCTCTGGTGGTTTGATCCATGGTCTGTTGACGAAAGAGACACAGGGTGAGGCCCTTGAGTTCGCCGTGGCTGCTTCTGCTTTGAAGCACACTATTAACGGTGACTTCAACCAAGTGACCATCGAGGAAGTAGAGGCTCTGGCTGGTGGTAATGCTAATGGCCGCGTGCAAAGGTAAAAAGGTAAAAGAGTAAAAAGGTAAAATGGCAAAGTTTGATAAGATCGCAGTAATGCAGAAAATTGGCGAGGCTCCGATGGTGCCCGTCTTCTATCATAAGGATCTGGAGGTATGCAAGAACGTTGTGAAAGCCTGTTATGAGGGTGGTGTTCGTGCTTTTGAGTTTACGAATCGTGGCGACTTCGCCCATGAGGTATTTGGCGAACTGGTGAAGTGGGCCGACAAGGCGTGTCCTGAGTTGGCTATCGGCGTGGGTTCTGTGGTGGATGCCCCCACAGCAGCACTTTACATCCAGTTAGGTGCCAACTTCGTGGTAGGACCGCTGTTCAATCCTGATGTGGCGCCCGTATGCAACCGCCGCCTTGTGCCTTACTGCCCTGGCTGTATGACCGTCTCTGAGATTGGTAAGGCCCAGGAACTGGGCTGTGACCTGACGAAAGTATTCCCTGGTGATGTGGTTGGCCCTAACATGGTAAAAGGTCTGAAGGCGCCGATGCCCTGGTCGAAGATCATGGTCACAGGTGGTGTCTCTCCCGATGAGGAGAACCTCACCAAGTGGTTCAAGGCCGGAGTCTATTGCGTAGGTATGGGCTCCAAACTCTTCCCCTCAGACAAGGTGAAGGCTGGCGACTGGCAGTATGTGACCGATAAGTGCAAGGAGGCATTCGGTTATATAGCCAAGGCTCGCGCTTAATTGATGAAGTTCTGGTTATTCATACTATCAACCATTCTCCTTTCGGCCTGTTCGCGCCCTGATAGGCAAGCTGTGGACAGGCTGAATGATCTTTCCTATGCCTATCATTACCGTCATGTTGACAGCACCCGATATTATGCGGAACAGGCCCTGAATAATGCAGGGAATTACCATATGGGCTCTGCCGAGGCGCTTAACAATCTGGCCTTTGTCCATATCGTTCGGATGGAGTATGATGAGGCTGAGGAGTTGTTGAGGGAGGTCACGGCGACCACTGACAATCAGATTCAGCTCTTTATCGCCTATGTTCAACAGATGCGTCTCTGTCAGCGCCGTTCCAATAATCGTGAGTTCCATGAGTTCCGTGAATTGGCTGATCGTGCATTGCACAGGATTCAGGAAGAGGTTGGTCAACTGTCACCACGGGAGACCCGACATCTGCTCTATGCGGAGACGGAATACGCGATTGTCAATTCCACCTATTATTATTATGTAGGCTTGGAACGTCAGTCGATAGAGGCTCTGAATGCCATAGATCCAACAGAGGTTCAGCAAGATACGGCACAGTATCTAAATTATCTCTACAATATAGGTGCTGGCGGTATCATTACGCAGGGTACCCAGCAGGAGATCAATCAGCAGGAGTTTGACCATCTGATGCGATGCTTCCTCCTGGCCCGTAAGGGTAATTATCCCTATTTCGCCGCCAACGCATTAGAGGCACTTTCGGAGCATCTGATGGATCCAGACTTTCGTGCTCGTTTGGTGGAAGACAATATGCCTGCCATGAAGTTCATTAATCCTGAGGGTGTTGATGACGACATGTTGGCAGGATGGCTGGCGGAGAATGCGCTCTATCTCTTCGAACAATATGGTGATGTGTATCAGATAGCAGGTGCCTACCGTACGCTGGCATCTTGTTATCGACAGATTGGCGATTATGAGTCGGCACTTTATAATCTGGAACAGGCATTGTCTGATTCTGCCATTTACCAGGCACCAGACCTCGTGGCCAGTATCCGTGAACAACTCAGTGTAGCCTATGCTGCCATCGACGATAAACCCCAGAGCGACTATAACCGTAATTTGTACCTGGATCTTCAGGAGACTACCCGTCAGGATCGTCAGTTGGAGGCGCGTGCCAGTCAGTACGAGAAGACCGCCCGTCAACTCAACCTGATGCTCGGCAGTGTGGTGGGTGCCATCGTCCTGTTGCTCTTCTCCCTCTGGCTCTTCAATCATCTGAACAAGAAGCGCACCAAGGTGGAGGATAACGACGAGTTACTGGAGCAGCGCACTGAAGAACTGGCAGCCCTGATGCTGAGGGTAGAGAACAGTGAGCGCCGTAACCTTGAACAGCGCGCCAAGGTGTCGCTTGTCAATACCGTCACCCCCTTCATCGACCGTATGATCCACGAGGTGAAACAGCCCGACGGCGGAAATATCGACTACGTCCGCGAACTCACCGATCAGATTAACGACTATAACGACGTGCTCACCCACTGGATCCAGCTCCGCCAGGGCGAACTGAGCCTGAAGATAGAGAGTTTCCCGCTCCAGCGTCTCTTCGATTTGATAGCACGAGGCCGTAAGTCGTTCCAGATGAAAGGTGTCGATCTACAGGTGGAACCCACAGATGCAGTGGTAAAGGCCGATACCGCTTTGACGCTCTTTATGTTGAATACGCTGGCAGACAATGCGCGGAAGTTTACCCCTCGTGGCGGACAAGTCTGCGTCAGTGCTTCCCAAACAGACCAATATGTGGAGATTGCCGTTGAGGATACGGGCGAGGGTATGACTTCAGAACAACTCGACCATCTCTTTGATGCAAAACCTATCCGTCAGGACAATGGTAAGCCTTCGAATGTCAGTTTCCAAGCCTCCCACGGCTTTGGGCTGCTCAACTGCAAGGGCATTATCGAGAAATACCGTAAGACCAGTCAACTGTTCTCCGTGTGTGACATAGGTGCCACAAGTACGCAGGGTAAGGGTAGCCGTCTCTTCTTCCGACTGCCGAAGGGCGTTCTTCGCCTCATGATTCTTTTTGTGTTTAATATTTCCTGTTTAATGTCTTTCGCTGCTGCTGATCCTCTCGTCAAGGCCAGCGCCTATGCCGACTCTGCCTATTTCTCCAATATAAAGGGCAGTTTTGAGCGTACGTTGCAGTTTGCCGACTCCTGCCGTCATTACCTGAACCAGCATTATCTCGCGCATTGTCCTGACGGACGCGACCTGATGCTGTCGCTCGGCAATCCGTCGCTGACGGCTCCTGAGATCGTGTGGTATCATGACAGTCTGGCCACGAATTACCATGTCATCCTCGATATCCGTAATGAGAGTGCCGTGGCTGCGCTGGCCCTGCATCAGTGGCAACTTTATTCCTATAACAATCGCATCTATACCCAACTGTTCAAGGAATTGTCGGCGGATAACTCGTTGGGCGAATACTGTCGCGTGATGCAGCAGTCGCAGACGAACAAGACCATCGCCGTCATCCTGTTGGTTCTTCTCCTGCTCTCCATCGTGCCAGCCTATTATCTGCTCTATTATCGTCACAGGCTTTACGACCGTTTTCTCAAGGAACAACAACGGCAGACGGATCTTGAACTGCTGGAAGATGAATTGCGTAAGGCGGAACTGGAAGACAATAATCTGCATGTGGTCAATGCCGTGCTTGACAACTGTCTGTCATCGCTGAAGCATGAGACCATGTATTTCCCCAGTCGTATCAGTCAGTTGCTTGATCTCGGCGATGTGGAGTCGTTGGGGGAGGTGACGGACTACTACCGCGAACTCTACGGCATCCTCAGCCAGCAGGCCACCTATGAGGCGGAGCGCATCAAACTGCACCTAAAACCCCTGAATTATGGGATCCTTGGTGACGAGAACCTGATTCGCTATCTTTTCGAGATCCTCAGGAAACAGTCTGGTCAGAAGAAACTGGAGCCGCAGTATATCCAGAAAAACCAGTATGTCGAGGTGCGGGTCCCCCTGCCGCAACTTAAACTCTCTGAGGAGCAGGCCCATGACCTGTTCACGCCCACCAATGAGCATATTCCCTATCTGATCTGTCGTCAGATCGCCAGGGATCACGGGGAGGCCACTAACCGCCGTGGCTGTGGTATCTATGCCTCGATTATCGATGGAACAACAAATATGATCATAACATTACCAAGCGTATGGAAAACTTCAAGGTAATCATTGTAGAGGATGTGCCCCTGGAACTGAAGGGCACCCTTGGCATCATCCGCACGGACATCCCTGAGGCGGAAGTCATCGGAACGGCTGATAACGAACAGAGTTACTGGCGGCTGCTGAAGCAGCAGAAGCCCGATCTCGTCTTACTTGACTTGGGCCTGGGTGGCTCCACTACCGTGGGCGTCGAGATATGCCGTCATACGAAAGAGCTTCACCGCGATGTGAAGGTGCTCATCTTCACGGGTGAGATTCTTAATGAGAAACTCTGGGTCGATGTGCTCGATGCAGGTGCCGACGGTATCATCCTGAAGACGGGTGAACTGCTTACGCGGCGCGATGTCTCTGCCGTGATGGATGGCAAGCAACTGGTGTTCAACGAGCCGATCCTCGAGAAGATCGTGGAGCGCTTTAAGGCTGCCGTTAGTGGTCAGCTCGTGAAACAGGAAGCTCTGGTCAATTACGAGATCGACGAGTACGACGAGCGCTTCCTCCGCCACCTGGCCTTGGGCTATACCAAGGAGCAGATAACCAACCTCCGTGGCATGCCCTTTGGCGTGAAGAGTCTTGAGAAGCGTCAGAATGAATTGATCCAGAAACTTTTCCCTGAAGGTGCTACGGGTATCAATGCTACCCGCCTGGTGGTGCGAGCCCTTGAACTCCGCGTGCTCGATATCGACAACCTCGAAGCTGATGACGAATAATATCAAACGAAATCCCCTCCTTGGGAAAGAGGGGCTGGGGGTGGTTTGTTTCTTCCTCCTCCTTGCCGAAGCCCTGCTGGTCATCCTCTCGTGGCTGTTGTCCGCCATGATGATGGAGGGTGTACGCTCATTACTCTCTTCTGAGGGGATCCGTTGGTTCTTCGGCTCGTTTACGGACATGATGGCATCGCCCTTGCTGGTGTGGCTCCTGGTGATACTCTCCGCCTTAGGCTGTGTGCAACAGAGTGGGGTGGTGGAGTTGTCCCGCCAGTCAAGGCCCATCACCTACCGTGAACGTATTGCCCTGCGCGTGGCCTTTGTCTTTCTGGTTATTTACGTGGCCATCATTGCCCTGCTCACGCTGATGCCCCACGCTATTTTGCTTTCCGCCACGGGTCAGCTTTTCCCATCCGCCTTCAGCCGTAGTTTGGTACCCATCGTCGCCTTCGGTCTTATTCTGTTCTCCGTGTCGTTCGCTATGGTGGCAGGCCATCTGAAGGGTCTCAGCGATATCTTAAACGCCCTGTCATTCGGTATCGCCAAAGGCGCCTCACTCGTCATTGTTGTCATCCTCCTCATCCAACTCTGGGAGTCCATCCGCTTCGTCTTCGGATAACAAACAGCGGGTTCGGCCTTATCGCATAAACGGCAGTGTCTTAGCCTGCTCCATCATCAGGTCAGCCAGCATGCCGTTGGCATCACTTTCACCATTGATGATATCGTAGAGCGATTTAAGACCTTCGCGGCCGCCGTCGTGCTTCAGCACATAGACCAGACAGAGATACTGCAGGGCCGTATTTGAAGAGAGTATGTCAAGGTCGGTAATAGCCAGTTGCGAGAGTGCGAGCTGATAGGCATCATCGCTGTTCTCGTCGATGAACTGCTGCACGTCGCCGATGGTCTCCAATTTGAAGGATTCGAGCACCGGTAGATAGGACATCACCGAGACGGGCCAGATTTCGGCCTGGTTGACTGCAGCAATGCGTTTGTTCAGGCGGTCGAAAGGCTGCAACTCGAGATATCCCCGGAATGTCTCGGCTGACAGCGGTACGTCATCAAGTTGACCGTTCTTTACCAATGCCAGCGTCTGGCGGCGGTAGTCGGTGAGTACGATGCGCAGACGACTGAACTCGTCGTCTATCAGTTCCATCATACCCGCTAGACGGCTGAACTGCCGCTTGTACTCGCGCGGAATCTTCACGTCGCCCTTATAGCCGGTGTCGTGTTCGATGGTTGACCACACATGTTGCAGGGCTGTGCGCATTTGCAGTTCGAAACGCGGACCGCCCGTCTTGAGCCGACAGATATAGTGCAGCGAATTATAGCCGAAAGCATCCAGATCATGCAACTTACGCTTATCGACACTTTCCTTCCAATCGATATCGAAAACGCGCTTGGCGATGGCTGCTACCTTGTCAACCTCGTCGGTATAGAAAGTGATGACGCGTAACCCAACGAGGTCGGTGATGTCATCAATGCTTTTGTATTTCGCACCCTTCAGTTCCAGTTTCCCCGTCAGCGACTTCTCGGTTTTCACCCTGTTCTCCATCGCTGTAATGTAGATACCCTGCTCGCGCAGTGCATGGCGCAAAAGTTGGCTGGCCTCGTCGGCCAACTTCTGCAGCGTAGGGAGTAGTTCGCGGTACTGCCGCAGCAGCAGTTCTCCGTGCGCGTCCAGTTTGACTTGATTATCCATCAGTATGCCAGTTTACATGAACTCAAAGATGTTGCTGAAACCTGTAATGGTGAAGATGGCACGTACTTTGTCGTTGATGCCCTTTATATAGACATGTCCACCCTTTTCCCCTGCATTATGCAGAATGCCAAGAAATATACGCAGACCGGCTGATGAGATGTACTCCAAGTCGGTACAGTCGATGATAATGTTTTTTCCTTCCACGTCGTAGAGAGGACTCATAGCCTTTTCAGTTTCTGCTGCCGCAGCAGTGTCGAGACTTCCTTCTAGAATAGCAACCATGTTGCCGTCTTGCTCTTGAATTGTTACGTTCATAATCTTATTATATTAATGTATTATCTTTTTCCTTAGCGTCAGTACATTAAGGTTGTCCATACGCTCATAGTTGATGGAGTCCATATTCTGACGCATGATATGAATGCCTAGTCCGCCGATTTTTCGTTCTTTAGCAGAAAGTGTGGTATCAACGGCGGCCTGGACGGTAGGATCGAAGGGCTTGCCGCTGTCGATGATGGTGAACTTTAAGCGCATATCGTTAGAGGCAGCCTCTATGGTCACGTCGCTGCGCTGTCCGGGCAGGTAGGCATATTTCATCACATTAACTACCGCCTCCTCTACGGCCACTTTGATCTGCATGGTCACGATTTCGTCAAATCCCACACTCTGACATACCTCTTCAACAAATGCGTTCAGCCGTGGCACTTCCTGTGTGTCGTTTGGTAGCACGATGCTCTTCCGCATCTGTACGTCACTCTGCTGTCTGATATACTGTATGGCCATCATGGTAAGGTCGTCGCTCTGTTCGGCATCGCCTACGAACTGGTGGACAGCCTCGGTCATCTGAGCGATAAGCTGGTGGGGCTCTTGTTGTTGGTTGGCCAATGCACGGCTTGCCACGTCGTTGATGCGCTTCATTTGGAACAGGGTCTTATTGGCGTCCATGGCCTCAGTCAGTCCGTCGGTGAAGAGGAAGATGGTGGTGCCGGTGAATATCTGCGTCTCTTGGAGGGAGAACTTCCATTCAGGTCTGAAGCCGACGGGGATGTTCGAGTCGCAGGGCAGTTCGCCTACGCCTGCACCGACGAGCAATGGGGCATCGTGGCCGGCGTTGCAATAGCGCAGACGGCCTGTGGGTAGGTCGAGCACACCGACGAAAAGAGTCACAAACATGAAGGTTTTGTTCATGTCGGCGATGGTCTTGTTCATCGTGGTCACGATACGGTCTGGCATTGACTCATGGACCGATACGGTTCGGAAAGTGGAGCGGGTAACGGCCATGAAGAGCGAAGCGGGAACGCCTTTACCCGACACGTCGCCGATACAGAAGAATAGTTTCTCGTCGCGGAAATAGAAGTCAAACAGGTCACCGCCCACCTCCTTGGCAGGGGTCAGTGAAGCAAAGAGCTGCACGTCGTCGCGGTCATCTCTGGTGGGAAATTTCTCAGGTAGCATGCCCATCTGTATGCCGCTGGCAATGCGGAGGTCACTTTCTATCGAAGCCTTCTGAGCGGTGGTGTCCTTCAGTTCTTCGATGTATTTCACCAGCGACTGCTGCATATTTCCGAACGACTGGCTCAACTGGCCTATCTCGTCGATGCGCTGGAAGTCTGGTAACTCGGCATCAAACTGCCCTGAGGCGATGGCCTCGGCCTCATGGGCCAGCCGTCTGAGGGGCTGCAGTTCGCGGGTGATGATGCGGATGAAGAAGTAGAGCATCAATATCAGACCAACGGTGACAATGGCCATAATCGTATGGCGCAGACGATCGAAGCCACTGAAGATATCACTCTCGGGACAGACAATCGCCATCGAACAACCCGTCTTGCCGAGGGGCTTGTAGAAGACATAACTATCCTTGCCTTCGATATTCATCCGCTTCATACCCTCCTCGCCTCGCTGCATAGCATAGCCAAGAGCCGTCAGAGCCGTGTCGGACTGCTCCAGTGTCTGGGTGAAGATGGTCTGACGGGTAATCTTCGTCGTATCGGGATGTACGAAGTAGGTGCCGCCACGACCTATCATAATACTGTAGGAATGGGGATAGGGTTTTATGGCGGAGATGGTCTGCGAGAGCCAGTTCAGCGACAGACTGGTGTTGATAACGCCAATCATCTGGCCTTTTTTGTCAGTGAGAGCCTGACAGTAGCTGGTTACCATCTCGCTGGTGTTGGTAGCAACATCGAGATCCATATAAGGTTCTGTCCAGCAGGGACGACCGAGCAATTTAGGCATTAGATACCAGTCTACAAAAAAGTATTGGTAGTTTTCATTTCCGCCCTGTATGGTGCGGATGGTGTCGCCGACGAATTTGGTGTAGGCGGAGCAGTAGAGACCCCTATCCTTGAAGTAGTAAGGCTCAAAGGCAATAGAGCAGTTGTAGAAATCGGGATTGTTCTCCAACATACTTCGGCTATAGACAAACATCGAGTCAGACTTATCGGGATGGCGCTCCACAAGCCATTTCGTCATGGTAGAAGCCACCTCCACACGGTTCAAGATGCTATCAACGCGCAGGGAGGTCTTGTCGAGAATCTGTGTGGCACGACTTACAGCCTCCAGGCGCACAGTCTCACGGGCCTGAAAAAACAGAAAGCTGAGGGCTGCGATGAAGATAATGGCGGCAAAAAGCACCACCCACAGACTGACCCTCACGGATAACTTACGACGGATATATGCGATGATTTTTTTCATAATCGTGCCTCCTTACTTCTGAGGGATTAGTTCCTGATAGGTCACTTCGCGACCCAACATCTGATTCTCCACCATCAGACTGCTGGCCTGCCGCACCATGTCGGGGCGCAACCTGAACTCGCGTTTTTTCGACTCGCGGTCCACCTGCAGGCGAAGCACCTCCTTGAGCATCAGGCGTTGCATTACGCGGTTGGTGGCAATGTGGTTCTTGTCAACGTACTGCATCACGATGTCCAGTGTTTCGTCAGGGTGCTCAGCGGCCCATTCCCAACCTTTCCTGCTGGCCTGGGCGAAACGGTGAGCCTGATCCTTATGCTTGATATAATAGTCGCGAGTCATATAGACACCGTCCTCTTGCACATTGTAGCCGTGGTCGCAGAAGCGGTACACGTTCTTGTCGGTCATCTTGATGCCCGCCTGTACCAACTGGTAGTACTCATTGTAACTCATGGCCAGCGTGGCGTCGAGGGCACCTGCCACGAACAGATTGACGTTCTGGGCAAAGCGCACCCATTCATAGTCCAGATGGTCCTTGATGCTCATACAGATAGCCAACTGACCGAAGCCGACACTCCAAATGCCGACACGGGCTCCTTTTTGCGTCAGCGGATCCTTATCGCGGGCTGAGACAATAACCATCGCATTGTTCATTGATGTCTGAAGGATGTTGACCAGGGGGATGCCTCCATCTACGATCTCCAACGCCTGACAGAGTTGTAGCGTCGTGGCCTGACACTCGTTCTTACGCAGGCGGCTCATGGCGGGCTGTGTGGCCGACGGATGTTCGATGCGTACCTTCACTCCCGCTTCGCGGTAAAACCCCATCGCCTCAGCCACATAGTAGCCGGCGAACTGGGCTTGCGCCGTCCACTGGGGTGTGAACACGATGGTTTCCTCCTGCGCCTTTGCCATATTGGTGAAGACGAAAAAGACGGCTGCCAATATCCATAATTTCTTAGTCATAATCATTTCAATGTTCAATCTATCCAAATACCTGATTAACGAGTTGTTCGAACTCCTTGTAGGCGAAGGTCTCCTTGAGTTCACTGAGCGCATCGGCCAGTCCCCGGTAGTGCCATTCATGCTCTTTGCGATCCTTGACGTTAAAGAGGTTCCAGAGGTTATCTCCCTGCATGGCGTAGTCGCGGGCAATAGCACGCATATTAGACAGTTTGTCACCCAAAGCCACTATCTTAGAGTCGAGTGAGGCACTGGCAAGACGTTCGATGGCGGCCTGCTTGCGGGCATGCCAACTTTCCTCCTTACTGACGCCACAGCCTTTGTCTTCGCTCTCTGAGGCCACAAGCGCAGCCACACGATCGCCGAACTCGGCTCGAATCTGCTCTATGGTCGTGTCGGTGTCCTCTACGGTGTCGTGCAGGGCGGCTGCGGCTAATAATTCTTGATCGCACGTCATCGTAGCTACGATCTCCACCGCCTCCATGGGGTGAACGATGTAGGGGAATCCCTTGCCGCGGCGCTCAATCCCGGCATGGGCACGAACCGCGAACACAATGGCATGGTCTAAAAGTGTTGTATCTATAATCATAGGACGTCGTAGTAATTAAGCCAGGGTTAGTATTACTGGTTCCTTCTTAATAATTCAAGCAGTACCTGCCAGATATCGGCGATGGTCGTCAGTTCCACCCGTTCGCTGGTGGAATGGGGTTCCACGATACGCGGGCCGATGCTGGCTATCTGAATGCCTGGATAGTGCTGCACGAAGAAACCTGCTTCGAGCACGAAATGCATGGCTACCATTCTGGGACGCCAGCCAAGCACATCCTGGAATGTGTTGCTGACCAGTGCGAGGAAGGATGATTGTTGATTCTCTTGCCAGGCAGGAGCCGACATGATAACTTCTGAGTCTGCACCAACGGCCATCAATGTGCTGGCAATATCCTTGCTGAGGCTGTCCATATCAGTGTCGATGAAACTACGGGTATGCGTTGAAACAAAGATATGGTCTGCTTCAGTAGATATTCGTCCAACATTATTCGAAGTCTCCACCGTGCCTGGCATGGCCTCGCTCATTTTCACCACGCCCTGCGGCACCTGTTCCAGACTGTCGGCGAGCGACGTTATTGTCTCTTTGGGAATCTTTGTGTTCCGCCCGTCGCACGGCTCAAGGTTGCAACTGATATTGGGGTCTTGTGGATATGTTTCACGTAGTTGCCGGTTAATATCGTCTATCTGCTTTTTGAAGGCCTCAGCAATTGCAGATGCTGCGCAAATCACAATCTTACCTTTTGAGGCAATCGAGGCATTGGCTTCACCGATCTCTATTTCTGATACATCCACTGCTTTCTCTTGACAGACTGCCTTCAGAATGGCCTTGGCGGGAATCACGGCACTGCAACGTCCCTTATTGATGTCTACGCCAGAGTGACCACCCAGTCCGCCTTCAATCGTGATACGATACCAGTTACAATGGTCATCCGTAACCGGCACACGCTCTATCGGAATGCGGTGGAACTGCAGACAGGCACCTGCGGCACCGGTCGTGATGGTGTCGTAATCTTCCGAGTCGAGGTTGATGACCTTTCGGCCTTTCAGAAAGTCCTTACTCAGACCGGCAGCTCCCGACATACCGTCTTCCTCATTAGTGGTTGTCATCACCTCGAGTGCCGGATGTACGATACTGTCATCTTCGAGTACTGCTAATGCCATCGACAGACCTATGCCATTGTCGGCTCCCAGCGATGTTCCCTTGGCCTTCATCCATCCGTCCTCAAGATAGGCCTCGATAGGATCGTTGAGCGGGTCATTCATCCCCACACATACTATGTCCATGTGGTTCAGCAGCACAATGGGGTCAGCCGTCTCATACCCAGGGGTGGCTGGCTTGCGAATCACCACACAGTTTTCCTTGTCGCGCTCATACGCCAGATGAAGCCGTTCGGCAAACAGGCAGAGATAGTCGGCTACCCTCTCCTCGTGATGAGAAGGACGAGGAATTTGGTTCAACTCCTTGAAGATGCTAAAAACTCGTTCTATTCCATTCATATTGCGATTTATCTGAAATCGGTTGTTACATTGAATATGGCTGCAAATATACGACTTTTATTTGGAAAGACAATGTTTTTGGGAATAAAATCTATGGTTTAAAGAGATGCCTTCTACAATTCGTTCCGATATCTCCTATAGGGATATGGGAGATATCGGAACGATCGTGTAGGCGCTTGGTTGCCGTTATTTGATAATGAATTTCTTGCCGTTCTTGATGTAGATGCCCTTAGTCGGGTTGGTGACGCGCTGGCCAGCGAGGTTATAGATGATGCCGTCATCAATGGTAACCTTAACAACGCCTTGGATGCCGGTGCCGCCAGACTTGTCGAGGGTGACTTTCTTCAGACGGATACCGTGCCCCTGGATGGCCATGCCTTTCTCGGCGAGCTCATTATAGACAGCCTCGGTGAAGGTGAGCTCGGAGGTACCGTCGTCACCATTCTGAAGGCCGTAAATATCACTTGGCCTGTACTCCTTGGAGATCTCTTTGCCCTCAATGATGAAACTAGGATTGGATTTCCAATCGCCGTAGAAGAGCTGAATCATGTTGTAATCGGAGTCGCCATTCATAGCAATGGTGTATGCGAGGCCGAGCTTGACGTCCTTGCCGTAAGCCGAGAACTTCTCAGCGGGGATGGTGAGCTGGAGGCCATCGCCCCAGTCGAGCATCTCGTCGCCTTCCCAGAATACTTCACCTTCGACTATGGGGTCAGGATCTTTCTCGCCTGCTTTGAGAACGACCTTCTTCAACAAGATGCCGTGGCCTTGGAAGAGCATGCCTCTTTTCTTGAAGTTATGGAAGGTGTCTTTGTCGAATGCGAAGACGGTGGTGTGCTCCGTGCCAGAGGTGGAATTGTAGAACTTGTTGACTTCGAGGGTCTCGCTGATCTCCTGACCGTCGGCCGTGAAGTTGATCATGCTGCTCCAGTCGTTATACCAGAACTGCAGGTAGGAGTTAGCCTCATCGCCAGAGAACTGGTCGAACTTCTCAGTGTAGGTCACTTCAACCGTTGACGTACTGCCCAACTCGGTGAAGAGTGTGGCAGGGAATTGGATGGCATCGCCCCATTCCAACTGCTTCTCACCCTCGAAGATGATTGTCTCTTCGGATACCTCCACGGCGGGATAGACGCCTTGGAAGTCGTCACCGTGATAGGCTTTGGTAATGGTCTCAGCGAGGTCGGCCTGGTTGAACACGAGCTGCGAGCGGTACTGGCCGTCGGAGAGGCCCATCCAGTAGAAGGTGGCGATATCGTTCTCCTTACATTTCTTCACGAAGTATTCGCAGAAGTCAATCAGAGACTTGCGACGGTCGATGTAGTCGGAGCCGTTATCGACGTTGCTGGTGCCCCATTCGCCTACGATTACTGGAGCACCTTTGGCCTTGAGGATGGTGTTGAGTGACTCAATGGTGGTATCGAGACCGTTCTTGGCGTTCTGCAGGCCATTCTCAATGTTGGGGTAGGAGTGTACCTCGAAGATGAGGTGGTTGGCTACTTCATCCTGAGGGAGCTTCATCTCTGTCAAAGGCTCTTGGGGATGGGTGTTGGTGCCCCAGATGCCGCCTGAGGATGCTGCATAGGGGTTGACGATCAGGTTACGAGTAGCATTGTTGCCGCCTGTGGCACGTACCACATTCACGAAACTCTGGGCATAGCTGTTGACGGCTTCGTATGAGTCGTTGGCAGCGGCCTCGTCGTATTTCCCATTATTGGAATAGGTAGGATAGTTCCAACAGTTATTCTCGTCAAGCATCTCGTTGTAGGCCTCGAAGAGCAGGTTTTGCCCATAGTCCTTGAACTTCTCGGCAATCTGCTTCCACAGGTATTCGTACTTTTCCTTGCTGGCTGTGTAGTTACTGCCGCTGGCCTTAATCCATGCTCCATCGCCGGCTCCTGTGTCGTGATGGACGTTGATGATGCAGTACATGCCGTTGTCGAGCACATAGTCCACCACTTCCTTCACGCGGTTCATCCATGCTTCTTTGACAGTACCGTTCTCGTCGATCTCCTGATACCATGTGATTGGAATGCGGATGGCCGTGAAACCGGCATCCTTCATCATCTTCATCAGCTCGAACGTGGTGACAGGCTGCAACCAGCAGGTCTCGTGTTGCTCTGTCGTTGTCCATGTCTCATCAGCCCTGTTGGCATCGAGGGTGTTACCCAGGTTCCATCCCACACCCATGTTCTTGACGGCGTCGGTGGCTGACTCAAACTCCTGTGCCTGCGCTTGGATGCACAGCATCAACAACAGGCCAAAAATGGTAGTAAATTTCTGTTTCATATTGAGTTAGTATTTTTATCGTCTGCAAAAGTACAAATTATTTATGAAACTGGCAAATATTATCCCAAAGATTTTGTGATTTCAGAACTTTTAATTACTTTTGCACCGCAAAATTTGAGAACTATGGCTATTGTAAAACCGTTTAAAGGAATCCGTCCACCGAAGGAACTGGTGGAGCAGGTAGAGAGCCGCCCCTACGACGTACTCGACTCGGAAGAGGCGAGGGCAGAGGCTGGCGACAATGAGAAGAGTCTGTATCATATCATTAAACCGGAAATTGACTTCCCTGTCGGTACCTCGGAATATGACCCTAGAGTGTATGAGAAGGCCGCAGAGAATTTCCAGAAGTTCCAGGACAAGGGCTGGCTGGTACAGGATGATTGCGAACATTATTATATCTATGCCCAAACCATGAATGGTAAGACGCAGTACGGACTGGTAGTCTGTGCCCATACCGACGACTATATGGCTGGCCGCATCAAGAAGCACGAGTTGACGCGTCGTGATAAGGAGGAGGATCGTATGAAGCACGTCCGCGTGAACAACGCGAACATCGAGCCCGTGTTCTTCGCCTATCCCGACAACGCCGTGCTTAACGAGTTGATCATGCGCTATGCCGCTACCAAACCGGAGTATGATTTCATCGCTCCCATTGATGGCTTCCGTCATCAGTTCTGGGTAATCAATGATGACAAGGATATGCAGACCATTACGGATGAGTTTGCCAAGATGCCTTCGATGTATATCGCTGACGGTCATCACCGGAGCGCTGCCGCTGCTCTTGTGGGTGCGGAGAAGCAGAAACAAAACCCCAACCATAAGGG
>JAFYPG010000027.1 GCA_017547605.1 Prevotella sp. | reverse complement strand
CTCAGTAATGAGATACAGGGGCAGGGCATCCATGAAATCCGCCCTGTTGGCTCCCTCAAAGACACCCAGGACGACTCTGCCCTCTCCCTGACCATCGTTTCTGGGCGACCAGCCCACGCGAGTGATCACATGGGCCTCACCCAAGTCGAGTCCTGCCCATGTATAACTCCTGTCATACGAGGCGAAAAAGGTATTGAGATCCCCATCAAAAGCATCTTTACAGGTATTGACCTCTGTCGTTCTGCCATTGGTGCTATAATCCACAGAGACCTCCGTACCAATAACCTGACCTGTCAACAGGTCATCAGCAGAGACAGTCCCGCAGAGGTTCACCGACAATATCAGGGAAAAAAGTCTGAGGTCTTTCATCATCACTGATACTTCTTAATGACACTATAGGCCTGGTAAAGTCCTAACTCACCCGCCTTACTGAGATCGGCAATGCCTTCTGCAGTCTTCTTGGCCTGCAAACGGACGATACCTCTGTTGAAATAGGCCTCCGCAAGGTTGGGTTCGAGTTCTATGGCACGGCTATAGTCATCGATGGCATGCTGGTAGTCGTTGCGCTGCACATAAAGGTTCCCACGGTCATAATAGAGATAGGCATTCTGAGAGGCCAAGCGGATAGCGTCAGAGAGGTCGCCCAACACATTGGCAGACTGCAACTCGACATTCGTTCCCTGTGAGGCATTGAACTCATTGATCTTTGCCTGACACACAGCCCGCTGCCAATAGGCCAACGACGAGGTGGAATCGATCTGCAGATAGATACTCAGGTCATCAATGGCATTGTCGAAATTCTGGATCGAACAGTAGGCTATGGCTCTCAGCAAAAGGTAAGACTTCACATCAGCAGTGGTCTTCGTATGTTCGATGACAGTACTCAGGGAATCGATATAGGCGAAGGTCTGCTTCATCTGTTGCTCACCCAACTTCGTCTGGTCACACGACACATAGATCATCTTACTCCCGGAGTTCTGGTTAAACGTCTCCACACTCCGCTCATAGGGCATATCCCGCTTCACCTCACTGAAAGGCTGGGTGAAGGTCAAACCATACATCGGCAGATAGTTCATCTCCGCCTTGCGGTTCTGTACCCTACCCCTGTAGTCGCTCGCATACTCATGCTCCACCTCCTGTTCATCAGCGACCACGAGTTGGTTGTACTTCTCCAGATCCTCATCACTGCGCTTACGCATCTGACGCTGTTTCTGGGTCATCTTGGGCTGTTTGCCATAACGCTTGTCGATCTGCGCCTTCAGAATCCTGAACTCATCCAACTCAGCCTGTTTGGTATTACCCAACCTGCGATAACAGGAGGCCCGATGCTCCAGACCGAACCAGAAGTTCGGGAACTCCTCAATCACCTTCGAATAATCCCTGATAGCAGCCCTCAGGTTACCCGTCTGTTCCAACAACAGGGCCCTGTTAAACAATGCCATCAGGTTGTCTGGTTCCAGTTTCAGCACGAAGTCGAAGTCCTCAATACCTCGGTTGTCATCACCCACCTGAGCCCTCAACAGACCTCGGTTATAATGGCCGAGGAAGTTATTGGGATCTAAGTCGAGGGCGGTGTCATAGTCAGCCATGGCTCCTCGCAGGTTTCCTTGATTATAGCGTGCAAGTGCTCTGTTGATATAATTACCAGGATGCTTGGGCAACAGGTGGATACTCTTGGTGAGGTATTCCTCGCCTGCCTGCCACTCCTCACCAGCCAGACTGATCATGGCCTTTTCTGCCCAGATACCGCCATCGTAGGGATCGATTTCCAGACTCTTGTCCAACGACTGCACAGCCTTCACCGTATCCTCCTGCAACAGATACACCTCTGCCTGCATGGCGTAGGCACGGGCATATTTCGACCAGTGGGTGGTCATCGTGTCAATCTCTGCCAGGGCACGGTCATAGTTCTTGTCCTGAATCAGACAGAGGATACGGTTATGCCACAGACTCTGGTTCTCAGGATCATAGCGCAGGGCCTTGTCATAGTCCAGCACAGCCTCGGAGAACTTCTTCTGGTTGATCCTGCAGAGACCACGCAACTCATAGGCACTCACCACATAGGGATTCCTTTCGATGGCCTCGGTACAGTCGTTCTCTGCCCCCCGGAAGTCATCGAGGTAGTATTTGGCCACACCCCTGAAAAACCATGGCTCATAGAGCCAGGGCTTCTGACTGATGGCCTGATTAAAATACTGGATAGAGAGGACATAGTCCTCATAATACAAAGCCGATCGTCCTATCATCACCAGACGATCGGTATTAAACTGGGCACTTGCCAGTACAGGCCAAACAATCAAAAGATATAAAATGCGCCGCATTTTTATCTTTTGACGGGTTTGGTCTTGTAGGCACAACGATAGCGCCCTTCAGTCAGGGCTCTGAGTTTGTTCTTGATCAGTTGTTTGCGCAGCGGAGAAATCCGATCGACAAACATCTTACCGTCCAGATGGTCAAACTCATGCTGCATCACACGGGCCAGATAGCCTTCGATCCACTCGTCATGATGCTCAAACTGCTCATCATCCCATGTCACATGGATTCGCGTGGGACGCACCACCTTCTCATGGATGGCGGGTAACGAAAGACAACCCTCCTCAGAGGTATCGGTTTGTTCCTCGTCATACTCAATGATATGGGGATTGATATAGACGTTCCTGAATCCCTTATACTCAGGCAGATCCTCCGACAGCACATCCAAGTCAATCACCGACAGACGGATAGCCTTACCAATCTGAGGGGCAGCCAGACCGATACCATCACTCTCTGCGAGGGTCTCCCACATATCGGCAATGAGTTCCTTCAACTGGGGATAGTCAGGGGTAATATCCTCTGCCATCTTCCTCAGCACCGGCTGTCCATATATATAAATAGGTAGAATCACTTTAAATTAGAAATGAGTAATTAGAAATGAGAAATTATGATTACTTTCGGGAGCGGAGATAATCCTCCAAGATGATGGTGGCAGAGATCTCATCGACGAGGGCTTTGTCCTGACGGGCCTTTTTCTTCAGACCACCATCAAGCATCGCCTGATGGGCTAACACTGAGGTAAACCGCTCGTCATAATACTCGATAGGTACTTCTGGGAAAGCCTTCTTCCAACGGTTCACGAACTGTTGTACCCGCGCCAGATTCTCACTGGGCTGACCATTCGTCTGCTTGGGTTCACCGATGATGATACGCTCTACAGACTCCTTCGAAAGATAGTCTTTCAACCAGTCAAACAGCCCTGACGTAGAGACAGTCGCCAATCCACCTGCAATAATCTGCAAAGGATCGGTGACTGCCAGTCCGGTACGTTTCTGTCCGTAGTCGATGGAAAGAATCCTCGCCAACTCGCGGTTTATTGGGCACTGTAGAGCAACCAGGCGTCAGGATAGGACTCACGCAACTGGTCACGGCTGGACACAGCGGAAGCCTTATCAGCAAACGTGGAAGCTACCACACGGAACATATTCTTATCCTCATTCTTCACGATCTGAGCATCGTAGCCAGCGGCCTTCAGTTTCTGCTGCAGACCCTCTGCATTCGAGATCAGACCAAACGAACCAACGATCACGCTGAAGTCCTTCAGACCAGCACCGCTGATCAGAGAGATGCTCTCCTGACGAACAGAGACATTGTCGAGGTTGTCAACCACACGTGCATCATCAGCGGGCTTTGCCTCCACAGGAACCACAACAGCAACATCTTCAGAAGTCTGGGCTGCTGCCTGCTGGGTAGCGGTGTCATACTGCTTTGCTTTCTCGTAGGCCTTCTTATAGGCACTCTCACTCGACTTACAGCTTGTAAAAGCCATGGCTGCGCATAAACCTACGCAAATAAGGGTGTACTTTTTCATTTTTGTTGTTATTTAATTAAGTTGTTGATTCTCTAATTTGGTGCGAAATTACAAAATATCACGCAAAAGCAAGCGAAAAAGGCACATAAAGTTTGTTAAATCGGAGAAAACACATCTTTTTAACAAAAAATTTGGCGTTTTTTTGCATTCCAACGGAAAAGTTTTGTATATTTGCAAAACGAAAACTCATTATTCACTAATAAAACAGTTCGATTATGAAAAGTTTAGGTTATTTAAGCGCATTCCTGGGTGGTGCGATTGCAGGTGCAGCCTTGGGTATCTTGATGGCTCCCGAAAAGGGTGAAGACACACGTATCAAAATTACTGACGCCGTGGAGGACTTCCTGAAGAAGCACAACATCAAACTCAGCCGCAAAGAAGTGGTTGACCTGGTAGATGACATTCAAGACGCTACCGAGGAGGAATAAACTGACTAACGGAGGAGTGAGTGATGCTTTCCAGCGACAAGAATGTTGAGACGTTTGCCCAACTGATTGAGGTGCTGAAACATTACCTTGGGCTTCAGACGGAATATGTCAAGCTCGATGTGATTGACAAGGTAGTACGCCTGTTAACAGCGGCTGCCTTGGCAATCCTCTTTTTCTTTATCATCATCGCCGTCTTGATGTTTTTTGCCTTTGCCTTCGCCTTCTGGTTGGCCACCTATACGGGTACTGCCCTGGCATTCCTCATCGTGGCCCTTGTTCATCTCCTACTCTTCTTTGTGGTTTTCCACTTCCGTAAATCCTGGTTTGAAAAACCCTTGGTTCATTTCCTCGCTGCCCTGCTTTTGAGCAAGTAATGGTTAATGTTTAATCTTTAATGTTTAATCTTTAATGCTTCCTGTTCAAAAACCCATCCGAGAATACCGTACGTTGGAAGAGATTCGCCAACGCAAGGACGAACTGCTCAACGACCTTCAGCAGGACAACACTCAGTTCACCAAACTTTGGAATCAGGTGTTTCTCAAACGGGATGAAAACTCCAAGACCGATTACATTGCAGGTTTGGTAAGCAATGGCATCGTTGCGGTTGATACCTTCTTTCTCATCCGCAAACTCCTAAAAAACTACGGTTCCCTCTTCCGCTTCTCGAAAAAGAAGCACCGCTAAGGGCACATTAGGAGGATTTCTTGACCATCGTAAGCTAATTGGATGCCTGGGGGAAGTTGTTGATTCACCTGAGCATGGAGGCCGACATCGTGACAGACATGGATGATGTAGGTTTGGCGGGCTCTGACTTTACGCGCAAAGGCGATGGCATCATCCATGAGTTGATGGGAATGATGGGGTTTCGTAAAGCGCAGGGCATTCACCACGAGGATATCTGTTCCCTCCAGATATTTGAGTTCATCATCAGCGATGGTTTTCATATCCGTGATATAGGTCAGGGGGCCGATCTTATAGCCTAAGATGGGTAGTTTGCCATGCATCACTTCGATGGGCATGATGTCCAAGTCCCCGATGGTCAGAGGCTCATGGGCATGAATTTCATGGAGTCCGATGGCAGGCACTCCGGGATAACGATTCTCTGCAAAACAATAGGGCAACATCTCCAGCATTCCTTTTTTCGCGATAGGATCGGCATAGACGTTGATCTCACCAAACTGACAATAAGGTCTGATATCATCCATCCCTCCCACATGGTCGTAATGGCTATGAGTGATCAGAATCCCATCAATCTTCCGGAAAGGCTGTGGCAGAATCTGCTGACGGAAATCAGGCCCGCAATCGATCAGCAAACGGGTATGATCAGTCTCCACCAACACCGAACAACGCGTACGCTTGTCCCGGGGATCCTGACTCTGACATACCTCGCACTGGCACCCAATCACTGGTACCCCACAAGATGTTCCCGTGCCTAAAAATGTCAGTTTCACAATTTAATGTTTAATCTTTAATGATTAATGTTCAAACGATATTCACCTCTGGATGGATTTCTATCCCAAATTTTTCTTTCACGTCCTTCTGGATGGCATGACAGAGTCTGACGATTTCCTCGCCTGTAGCCCCACCCAGGTTAACGAGTACCAAGGCCTGTTTCTCATGCACCCCGGCACGCCCCATGGTCTTGCCCTTCCAACCGCACTGATCAATCATCCAACCTGCAGGAATCTTCACGCGGTCAGCATCCACCTCATAGTGAGGCATATTGGGATATTGCGCAGCCAAGGCTTCATAGGTCGCCCTGGGTACAATGGGATTCATAAAGAAACTCCCCGCATTCCCCATCACCTTCGGGTCGGGCAACTTCTCATTTCTGATCCCAATAATCACCTCCCTTAGCCTGAAGGGCACATTAGGGCCTGGCCCCTCTGTGCCCTTCAGGTTCCCATATTCCAGATGGGGCTCAAAGATGGTCGAGAGACGATACGTCACATGGGTGATGAGGAATTGATTCTTCCATACTGTCTTGAACTTACTCTGGCGATAGCCATAGCCACAGTCCTTGGCCAGGATGGTCACGACCTTACCTGTAGAAATCTCCACAGCCTCGATGCTTTCGATATAATCTTTCGCCTCTACACCATAGGCCCCGATATTCTGTACAGCACTGGCTCCCACATCCCCGGGGATCAGCGACAGATTCTCGAGTCCATAGAGTCCAGCCATCAGGGAAGCCTCGACGATTTCATCAAATACCTCCCCACTTCCGCAAGTCATCCTGTTATCATCAATCTGGATGCCCAGAATAGTTGAGCGCACCACGATACCAGGATAATCCTTTGTGAGCAACAGATTACTGCCTCCACCTATTATAATATAAGGGAGTTCGGATTCACGCAGGATCTTAGCCACCTGTTGGGCCTCTTCCACAGAAGTAAACTCAATGAATCGTTCACATTTCGCCTCAATGCCAAATGTGTTATGCGCCTTCAGACTATAATCCCGCTCGTCCCTCAATGTTTAATCTTTAATGTTTAATATATCACGTGGTCATTTTCATCAGTTTCCACTTCTCACCCATCTTCTTGAAGCGTAACTCCAACTCCAGTCCATTGGAGACGCCTCTCAACAGGAATATCTTCTCATTTCCAGAGGGTTGCGGTTTGCCATAGACGATATTATACAGCACTTTCGCAGGCAATGTAGGAGCGAAAGCCTCCCAGGTGTCAGGCGTGATCACCCCCTCCATCATGTTAAAGTCGTCATCAGGGTCAGGCCCCACGAACTGTACCGTCTCATGCAGGCTCTTCACCTGGAACGCACTGTCTGTCACGAACTTCTGATAGAACGCCAGGAAGTCGGCATTGGCATTTTCGGGGATAGTGGTCACCTGAATACCCTTCAACATCCACGCCCCTCGAATACGCTGGAAGAGATAATTGGTCACACGGTTTTTCTTCAGTTGGATTTTCTCCACAACA
Source organism: Prevotella sp. (assembly GCA_017547605.1). GTDB lineage: Bacteria > Bacteroidota > Bacteroidia > Bacteroidales > Bacteroidaceae > Prevotella. Next base: position 2,654 of record JAFYPG010000027.1, on the reverse strand, counting down.
GCCTCACTGACAGCGGTATCCTTCATCAGCACCATCTGCTGCTCGTTGTTGAAGAGCAACGTATAGTACCCCTGGCGCATGAAGAAATGCTCCATCTGCCAATGGTTTTTCTCGATGGTAGTGGTCTGTCCTGCCTCTGTCTGTCGCAAAGGGAAGATGATGCGCTCCTTCTGCAGACGTTTGTTGGCGGCGAAGTTAAAGATGAAGTCGTCAAACATCGCATCAGCAGCCCGGGGCATGGGTGTCTCGGTGATCAACAGTTCCAGGGTGTCGGTCTCAGCCACCTCCGAAGTGTCTGCTACAGAGTCAGTTGCAGTCTCATCAGTCTGACCTGCCTTGTTCCCCGTACAAGAGAACATCAGCCCTGTCATCGCTAAAAAACCAATCAAAAACCTCTTCATCCTCTGAAAATTTCTGCAAAGATAGTGCAAATTTACGAAATATTTCGTACCTTTGCACGCGAATTTGCAAATTTAACACAGATATGATACTTGATAAGATAGACGAACTGCTTAAAGAAGTTCAGACGTTAAGTGCCAAGAATGCGGAGGAAGTGGAACAACTCCGCCTGAAATACCTCAGCAAAAAGGGTGAGATTACGGCCCTGATGAATGATTTCCGCAATGTGGCTGCTGATCAGAAAAAGACCGTTGGTATGAAGATCAACGAACTGAAGACCATGGCCACGGAGCGCATCAACCAGTTGCGCGAGGAGTGCGAGACGCAGGAATCTGGCGAAGAAACCCTCGATCTGACGCGTACGCCATATCCCATTGCACTGGGTACCCGTCATCCTCTGACCATCGTCACCAACGAGATCATCGATATCTTCTCGCGCATGGGCTTTGTCCTGGCCGACGGTCCTGAGGTGGAGGACGACAACCATATCTTCACGAAGATGAACTTCGCAGCAGATCATCCTGCCCGTGATATGCAGGACACATTCTTTGTCAGTCAGCATCCCAACGATGTCACGAAGAATATCCTGTTGCGCTCGCATACCTCTTCAGTTCAGGCCCGTGTGATGGAGCGTCTGCATACAGAGGATGGCAAACTCTCTGAGCCCATCCGTGTGATCTGTCCGGGTCGTGTGTATCGTAATGAGGCCATCACAGCCCGTGCACACTGTTTCTTCCATCAAGTGGAAGGACTCTATATCGACAAGAATGTATCGTTTACCGATCTCAAGCAGGTCCTTCTCTCTTTCGCCAAGGAGATGTTTGGTCCTGACACGAAGATCCGTTTGCGCCCTTCATATTTCCCCTTCACAGAACCCTCTGCAGAGATGGATATCTCCTGCTTCATCTGTGGTGGCGAAGGTTGTGGCTTCTGCAAGCATACCGGTTGGGTAGAGATTCTCGGTTGTGGTATGGTGGATCCCAATGTCCTCGAACTCTGTGGCATCGACTCGAAGATCTACTCGGGTTATGCCTTCGGCATGGGTGTCGAGCGCATCACCAACCTGAAGTACCGGGTTTCTGACCTTCGCATGTTCTCCGAGAACGATACCCGTTTCCTCGAAGAATTCGAATCCGCTAACTAGGGCACAATGGGGCCTGGCCCCTTTGTGCCCTCCTTAAATTATTTATACTATGCCAAGACAACCCAGAACAAAAAGTGTAACAGGCATCTATCATGTGATGCTAAGAGGTATCAACAGACAACTGATCTTCGAACAGGAGTCTGACTACAGGAAATTCATCGATCTGTTGCGTCAGATGGTATCCCCAACCGACGAACTCGGGAAACCACTACCACAACGTTGCGTACTCTATGCCTATTGTCTGATGCCGAATCATGTTCACCTGCTTATCCAGGAGAAGGCCGAGGATCTTTCCACGGTGATTTGGCGTATCGCTTCGACGTTTGCCATGTACTACAATGTAAAGTATGAGCATTACGGACATCTGTTTCAGGACAGATTCAGGAGCGAACCGGTCAATGACGTTGCGTATTTCTACACGCTGATCCGATATATTCATCAGAATCCCATTGCTGGGGGACTCTGTGAGAATATCGATTACTACGAATGGAGTAGTTGGGGTGAATATATGGGTCACCCGAGATATGGTTCGCCTATCTGCGCCACATCCTCTGTGTTGAAACGTATGCCACTGAAAGAGTTGGATGAGTTAGTTAGGACACCATTGCCCAAGGCTGCAAGCATATTGGATTTCGACAAACGTGGTTGTATGGTCTCGGATGAAGAGGTAAGAGCATTCCTAACTTCGACCTATGGACTCAACAAACCGACTGACTTGCAGTTGTATAGCAAGGAGCGGCGTGATGAGATCTTAGATGCAGCCCGCAATTATGGCGCCAGCATCAGACAGTTATCCCGCCTCACGTCTATTGGCATCAAAATCATCCGCAAGGCACATTAGGGCACATTAGTTACTATGTTTGCAGTCGCTAACGGAATGAGATACTGAGTAGGCAGACGCTTTCGGGGGCTGCGAGCCCCCTGCCGCGAGGCACCCCCTCGGTGTTTTTCATAGTTTTTCAGAGGAAAAAGTTGGTACGATAATAATTGGTTTGTATTTTTGTAACTGCGAAGTAAACAAGATACATTTAACAATTAAAACCGTACCAGTATGCAAAAGTACAAAGTTTCCTTCAAAGGACAAAACATTTACGTCGGAATTGACGTACAT
>JAFYPG010000268.1 GCA_017547605.1 Prevotella sp. | reverse complement strand
GGCAGATGAACCACAGAAGTTCTCCCCGGAGAAGTTCCAGGCTGATATGGAGCAGTTTATTACGCAGGAAGCAAAGCTTACCAGCGACGAAGCCTCAAAATTCTTCCCCCTGCTGCGTGAGATGCATGCGAAGCAACGTGTGGTTTATGAGAAGATAAAAAAGGAGTGCAGCCAACGCCCCTCAAATGAAGATGAGATCAAGAAAGTTGTGCAGAAGCGCGATAGTTATGAACTGGAGTTAAAAGTTATCCAGCAGACCTATCACAACAAGTTCTTCCAAGTACTTCAGCCCTCAAAGGTTTTTGATGCAATCATTGCTGAAGACCGTTTCCATCGTCGTGCTTTCCGCAACTGGGGACATCAGCGTCAAGGCCGCCCAACTACGCGTAAATAAGTTTTTCAAATAGACTTGAGACAGAATGCTGCTATGTCGCACTTGTCGCAATGAGGCTTGCGGGAGGTACAGACGTAGCGGCCGTGGAGCAATAACCAATGATGTGCCCGAGGGATATCTTCCTCGGGTATATGTTTGATGAGGGCTTGCTCAACTTTATAGGGGGTGTTGTCGCTCTTTGACACCAGACCTATGCGATGGGCCACGCGAAAGACATGTGTATCGACGGCCATCGTGGCTTTGCCGAAAGCAACACTCTGTACGACATTAGCTGTCTTGCGGCCAACGCCAGGAAGATCCAATAGGGCATTCATATCTGAAGGCACTTCACCATGATGGTGCTCTACGAGGGCACGAGCCATGGCTACGAGGTGGTCAGCCTTGCTGTTAGGATAGGATACACTGCTGATATATTCCAAGATATCGTCTGCTTCAGCCTTTGCCATTGCTTTCGCATCAGGATAATGCCGGAACAACTCGGGGGTTACCTGATTAATGCGTTTGTCAGTACATTGCGCACTCAGGATGACGGCTACCAGTAACTGGAAAACACTACCAAACTCTAACTCTGTATTCACATCCGGCATCTTTTCGCGGAAGTGAGCCAGCACCTTCTCGTATCTATCTTTCTTTTTCATCTGTTGCAAAATTAGTCTTTTTTTTAATATAAGTGATATTTCATGGCATTCAAGTAACTGTCAACGGCGCTTGAACTCCAGCGTCTTGGGCAGTTTCTGCCATTTCCCGTTCTTGGGGACTTTCAACGTGCTTCCCTCTACCTGTCTTAACTCGTAGAGGGAATCATTTTTTGCCTCCAGAACGGCAGTGAGATCCTCACTTCCATAATCATTGATCATGGAGAGATGGGCGGTATGCTCCTGGACTTTGGCAGAGGTGATAATCCAACAGAAGGTATTGTTCTTTTTCCCCAGATAACCAGGCAACTGTCCATAGAGTTCCTGTCCTGGTATGGTGATGGTCTCGTCATAGAAGTCGATACGGAGATAGACCTCATACTCATTATTATATAGGTACGCGCGAAATGGTTCAATGGTATTCTGAGCCCCGAGGGTCAGGTTGGGGAGGAAGATCAGGAATAAAGCTATTAACTTCTTCATATTCACACTTTTCTTTTTTGCTGACAAAGATACTAATCTATGTCATTATTTGCGAGAATTAACTAAAAAAAGACGAGAAATGGTTGCGGATTTTAGAAATTTTTAAGTAACTTTGCCGCCAATTATAGGTTAATTATGGCAAATAAGCAATTAATGCCAGACTACATCTTCGAGTCAAGTTGGGAAGTCTGCAATAAGGTAGGGGGAATCTATACAGTCCTTTCGACACGTGCCAAGACCCTACAAGAGGCACTTCAGGATAAGATTGTTTTCATCGGTCCTGATTTTTGGAAAGAACAAGAGAGTCCTTATTTCAAGGAGGACAAGAATCTCTTTGCCGATTGGCAAAGTGAAGCTAAGGCGCAGGAGCTTAAGGTAAGGGTAGGCCGTTGGACGGTTCCTGGAGAGCCTATCGCCATTCTCGTGGATTTTACTCCATATTTTGAAAAGAAGAATGAGATATACGGTTGGTTATGGGAGAACTACGGTGTGGATTCACTCCATGCCTATGGCGATTACGATGAGGCCTCGATGTTCTCATACGCCGCCGCTCTGGTAGTGGAGAGCTTCTATAATCACTATTTGGATGAAAGGCAGAAAGTAATCTACCATGCCAATGAGTGGATGTGTGGTCTGGGTGCCCTGTATATTAACAACAAACTGCCTCAGATCGGTACTATTTTCACCACCCATGCCACGAGCATCGGACGTTCGATCGCTGGTAATATGAAACCGCTCTATGACTATCTGTTTGCCTACAACGGTGATCAGATGGCTGGTGAGTTGAACATGCAGTCGAAACACTCCATTGAGAAGCAGACGGCTCACTATGTGGATTGTTTCACGACGGTGAGTGACATCACGGCCAAGGAGTGTGTGGAACTACTGGATAAACCTGTGGATGTCGTTTTGCCTAATGGCTTTGATGACAGTTTTGTACCCAGTGCACAGACGTTTGCCCGTAAGCGCGGTCTCGCGCGTCGTAAGATGCTGGATATCGCTAATGCATTGCTGGGAGAGGATCTTGATGATGACACACTGCTCATTTCGACGTCTGGACGTTATGAGTTCCGCAACAAAGGTATCGATGTGTTTGTGGAGGCCATGAACCGCTTGCTGAGGGATCGCGACCTGAAGAAGAAGGTGGTGGCCTTTATCGAAGTGCCCGGTTGGGTGGGAGAGCCCCGTAAGGATCTCCAGGAGCGTCTGAAGAGTGGCAAGAAATACGACACACCGCTCGACGTACCTCAGGTGACGCACTGGCTCCATAATATGAGCCACGACAATGTGCTGGGCATGCTGAAGTATTACGATATGCACAACCGTAAGGAGGACAAGGTGAAGGTGATCTTCCTGCCCTGTTATCTGGACGGTAACGATGGTATTGTGAATATGTCCTATTATGATATCGTACTGGGTAACGACCTCTGTATCTATCCGTCGTACTATGAGCCTTGGGGCTATACCCCGTTGGAGGCTATCGCCTTCAAGGTACCCTGTATCACTACGGATCTGGCTGGTTTTGGCCTCTGGGCTAATACCGTGTTTGGCCATGAGGGACAGATTGAGGATGGCGTGAAGGTGATCCATCGCACGGACTACAACTATTCCGAGGTGGCTGATAATATCAAGGATACGGTGGCTGACTACTCTACGATGCCGAAAAAGCAGGTGGATGCCTGTCGAAAGAATGCTGGCAATCTGTCAAAGAAGGCTTTGTGGCGTGAGTTTATCAAATACTACTACGAAGCTTACGACATTGCCCTCAGAAAGGCTGAGGCCAGAAAGAATAACAAAGCGAAGAGTGAATAGTAAACAATATAAGAATTCAAATACAAAATTTGAGAAATCATGAAAATTAAAGCAGACTATGCAAATGCTCCTCAGTGGAGAGAACTGATTGTTAAGTCAAGTCTTCCCGAGGAACTGAAGTGTTTGGACGAGATTGCCCACAACATGTGGTGGGTATGGAATTACGAGGCACGTGACTTGTTCCGCGACCTCGACCCTGAGCTTTACCATGACGTGAAGCACAATCCTGTGATGCTCCTGGAGCGACTGAGTTTTGAACGTAAGGAAGAGATTGTCAAGGATAAGGCGCTGATGAAGCGTGTCAAGAATGTCTATGACTTGTTCCGCAAGTACATGGACGTGAAGCCCGATGCCAAGCGCCCGTCTGTGGCCTACTTCTGTATGGAGTATGGTATCCACTCTGCCTTGAAGATTTACTCTGGTGGTCTGGGTATGCTGGCTGGTGACTATGTGAAGGAGGCTTCTGACTCTAATGTCGATATGTGTGCCGTCGGTTTCCTCTATCGTTTTGGCTACTTCACACAGAGCCTCTCGATGGACGGACAGCAGATTGCCAACTACGAGAGCCAGAACTTCGGTTCTCTGCCTATCGAGCGTCAGCTCGACAAGGACGGCAACCCACTGGTGGTTGACGTGCCTTACACCAACTATATGGTGCATGCCTATGTATGGCGTGTCAATGTAGGTCGTGTGAAACTCTATCTGTTGGATACAGATAACGAGATGAACTCAGACTTCGACAAACCCATCACCCACGCTCTCTATGGTGGTGACTGGGAGAACCGTCTGAAGCAGGAGATCCTGCTGGGTATCGGTGGTATGCTGCTGCTGAAGAAACTCGGCATCAAGAAGGATATCTACCATTGTAACGAGGGACATGCAGCCCTCTGTAACCTGCAGCGTCTGTGCGACTATATCGAGGAAGGCCTAACCTTCAACCAGGCTTTGGAACTGGTTCGTGCTTCAGGTCTCTATACCGTTCATACCCCAGTGCCCGCTGGTCATGACTACTTCGAGGAGGGTCTCTTCGGCAAGTACATGGGTGGCTATCCCGCTAAGTTGGGTATCACCTGGGATGAGTTCATCGGCATGGGTCGTACGAACCCCGATGACCACGGTGAGAAATTCTGTATGTCCACCTTCGCCTGCAACACGTGTCAGGAGGTCAACGGTGTGTCGATGCTCCATGGTTGGGTATCTCAGAAGATGTTCGCTCCTATCTGGGCAGGCTACTATCCTGAGGAGAACCACGTGGGCTACGTCACCAATGGTGTCCACTTCCCCACCTGGTGTGCTGCTGAGTGGCGCAGTCTCTATGCCAAGTACTTCGACGAGAAGCACATGAGCGATCAGTCCAACGAGGAGATCTGGCACGGTATCTATAACTGTCCTGATGAGGAAATCTGGGCTACCCGTAAGGCACTGAGGAAAAAACTCTTCGAGTATATGACGGAACAGTTCCGTGAGACATGGCTGAAGAACCAGGGTGATCCCTCGCGTGTGGTGAAACTGCTGGAGAAGTTCAACCCCGATGCATTGGTGATTGGCTTCTGCCGTCGTTTTGCTACCTATAAGCGTGCTCACTTGCTGTTTACCGATCTTGAGCGTCTGTCTAAGATCGTGAACAATCCTGAGCGTCCTGTTATCTTCCTCTTCGCTGGTAAGGCTCACCCCGCTGATGGCGCAGGTCAGGGCCTGATCAAGAGGATCTTCGAGATCTCTCAGCGTCCTGAGTTTGTGGGTAAGGTCGTCTTCTTGGAGGACTATGACTTCCTGCTGGCTCGTCGTCTTGTCTCAGGTGTGGATATCTGGATGAACACACCGACACGTCCGCTCGAGGCTTCAGGTACCTCTGGTGAGAAGGCTGAGATGAACGGTGTGGTGAACCTCTCCGTGAAAGACGGTTGGTGGTTGGAAGGCTATCGCGAGGGTGCCGGATGGGCTCTGACAGAGAAGCGTACCTACCAGAATCAGGGCTATCAGGATCAGTTGGATGCTGCTACCATCTATAGTCTGCTGGAGAACGAGATCGTACCACTTTATTATGACAGGGACAAGAAGGGTATCTCCAAGGGTTGGATCAAGGTGATCAAGAACTCTATCGCCCAGATCGCTCCTCACTACACGATGAAGCGTCAGCTCGATGACTACTATGAGAAGTTCTACAACAAGGAGGCTAAGCGCTTCAAGGAGATCTCTAAGGACAACTACCGTCTGGCCAAGGAGATTGCCCAGTGGAAGGAAGCCGTGGCTGAGCGTTGGGATGCCATCAACATGGTGTCTGCAGAGTGGGACTTCCCCGCTACTGGTGCTGAGGCTGGTCAGAAGTACAACCTGAAGGTCGTGATCAACGAGCAGGGTCTCGACGATGCCATCGGCCTTGAGAAGGTGAATGTGATGATCAACAAGGAAGGCGAGGAGAAGGTGTTCAGCGTGGAGCCGTTGAAGGTGACGGGCCGCGATGGCAACAACTACATCTTCGAGGCTGAGTTGAAGCCGAAGCAGTTCGGACAGTACAAGAGTGCTCTGCGTATGTATCCGAAGAACGGCAACCTGCCTCACCGTCAGGACTTCTGCTATGTGAAATGGTTGGAGTTGCCTGCCATGAACTAATCAGTCGCAGGATTGAACAGATAAAGAGAAGCCCGGGTTCATTTGAACTCGGGCTTCTTGTAGTTATCCAGGATGTACCGTCCTAAGGGGTTGTCGCAATTACGTTGTGCCGTATGGAGGATGCACGCCGACATTCGGCGGTGCAGACTGTCGATGGTATGCACGTTCCGCTGCTGGGCCAGGGTGTCTGTGGCAGGATGGCGCAGGATATAGACAATATCCTTTGCCAGCAGTTGGATGGAGTCGGAGAGGTGTTGCCACTCGTTGTTACATGGGGTACCCGAAACCCTGGAGATGGCGGGACGGGGGTAGAGCTCTATCGTGATATGCCCGGGCTCCGAGAAGAATGTCGCACTGCAGTCTGGCTGCTGCTTGGCATAGACTCGACACAACCTGAAGGCGTCCGTCTCACCCGCGAACACGAATTTACCCTCACTGACGGTGGTCTGCGCAAAGGCGCTTTCCGGTTCTTCGTCGTAGGCCAGACAGATGGTATCACCCTCCTGAAGAGCCCTCGCGATACCGTTGATCTGAAAAGAATTGGACTGGCACGACAGTAAAAGACTTACTGTGGCCAGTCCGTATAGCAGTTTGGTTTTCATTGACTTATATGATATACAGGTCGCTGATGCTCTTATTGTCGATGACACGACGGATAGCCTCTGCGAACATATCGGCAACCGACAGTTGCTTCACCTTGGCACAGCGCTGGGTGTAGGGGATAGAGTCGGTGAAGACGATCTCCTCCAGGGCCGATTCCTGTACGCGATCGCTGGCAGGACCACTCATCACACAGTGGCTGGCACAGGCGCGCACTGTCGTGGCACCATGCTCCTTCATCAGGTCGGCGGCTTTGGTGATGGTACCTGCCGTATCTACCATATCATCGACGATCACGACATTCTTGCCTTCCACCTCACCGATGATCTGCATCGTGGCCACCACATTGGCGCGGGCACGGGTCTTGTTGCACAACACGAGCGGACAACCGAAATACTTGGCGTAGGTGTTGGCACGCTTCGAACCGCCCACATCAGGCGAGGCAATCACAAGGTTATCCAAATTCAGTGACTCCAGATAGGGGATAATCACATTCGAGGCATACAGATGATCGACAGGTACATCAAAGAAGCCCTGGATCTGGTCGGCGTGCAGGTCCATTGTAATGACACGGTTCACACCAGCCGCACTCAACAGGTCGGCGACTAACTTGGCACCGATACTCACACGGGGCTTGTCCTTACGATCCTGGCGGGCCCATCCGAAGTAGGGGATGACAGCGTTGATGGTACGGGCTGAGGCGCGCTTGGCAGCGTCGATCATCAGCAGCAGTTCCATCAGGTTGTCTGAGTTCGGAAAGGTGCTCTGTACGAGGAAAATGTCACGTCCGCGAATACTCTCTTCGTATGATACGGCAAACTCACCATCCGAGAATTTGGTGATTTGTAACTGTCCTAACGGGCAGCCCAGACTTTGACAGATTCTTTCTGCCAGGTATTTCGTGGCTGTTCCCGAAAATACCATGTAGGAGTTCTTCTCACTCATGTTTTTATGTATTATAATTATTACTCTATAGCCTTACGGAGCTTCTCAAAATGATTGAGCAACTCTTTGTAGTCGATTTCATTGTGGATGTTGAAACGGTTCCACAGGTCACCGCAGATCACCACACCGCCGAAGCCGAGATCCTTGGCGTATTTGATATTGTCGATGTTCATGCCGCCCAGGGCATACACCTTCTTGTCGATAAGTCCCTGACGCGAGGCCTCTTTCAGTTCCTCTTCTGTGAACGACTGCTTCTCGCTGGCCACTGTCTGACTGTCGAAAATAGACTGAAGGAACACGTAGTTAGATTGCTTTTTCGCTTCCTTGAGTTCGCTCACGGCATGGCACGTACGGGTGATGTTGCCCTTATAGCCTGTAGGAGGCTCCGTATAGGCGTCGTCGATGTGGATGCCGCGCAGGCGATACTCCTCTTTCAGGTAGAAATGTCCATGCACCGTGATCTTGCTGGCCAGACTATCACCCAACAATGTCAGAAGGCGCTCAGAGTACAGAGGAGACGACCCTGGCTTGCACAGGTGGAGATTCTCTAAACCCTCCTCGAAAAGATCGACAAGAATCTTGTCTTCCTCAACGAAAAATGTAGGTCTGGTAATGACAATTAACTTCATTTCCTTATCTCTTTTCTCTTTCTAAAGTGCAAACTTACACAAAATTTTCGATATTCATATGACTTTAGGTAAAAAAATGGCGGTGGAGGTGCATTTTTCAGAAAAATGTCGTAATTTTGCATCCCGAAAGGAGAGAAATGGAAGATAGGAAACAGTAAATACGTCATAAATTTAATAAGGTAAAGAAATGAAAGCATTTGTTTTTCCCGGACAGGGAGCGCAGTTTGTAGGAATGGGTAAGGATCTGTATGATAACAACCCCCTGGCAAAGGAACTTTTTGAGAAGGCTAACGATATCTTAGGCTATCGTATTACGGACATCATGTTCGACGGTACCGATGAGGAACTGAAGCAGACGAAGGTGACGCAACCCGCTGTCTTCCTGCACAGTGTGATCTCTGCCCTCTGCATGGGTGAGGCCTTTGATCCCAAGATGACGGCTGGTCACTCCCTGGGTGAGTTCTCTGCCCTGACGGCTGCCGGTGCCCTGAGTTTCGAGGATGGTCTGAAACTGGTCTATGCCCGTGCCATGGCTATGCAGAAGGCCTGTGAGGCCCAGCCCTCCACGATGGCTGCCATCATCGCCCTGCCCGACGAGAAGGTCGAGGAGGTCTGCGCCGAGGTGAGCAAGATGGGTAAGGGTGTCGTCGTTCCTGCCAACTATAACTGTCCCGGACAGTTGGTGATCTCTGGTAATGTGGAGGCCATCGAGGAGGCTTGCGAGCAGTTGAAGGCCGCTGGTGCCAAGCGTGCCCTGGTGCTGAAGGTGGGTGGCGCTTTCCACTCTCCGCTGATGCAGCCCGCCAAGGACGAACTCCAGGCTGCCATCGAGCAGACGGAGATCAAGACCCCGAAATGTCCTGTCTATCAGAATGTGGATGCCAAGCCTCACACCGATCCCGCTGAGATCAAGGCTAACCTCATTGCCCAACTGACGAGTTCTGTTCGTTGGACCCAGAGCGTGCAGAATATGATTGCCGACGGTGCTGACGACTTCACTGAGTGTGGACCTGGTAAGGCCCTTCAAGGAATGATTGTGAAGATCAACAAGGAAGTTGCTGCTCATGGCATCGAATAAACTGATTATCTATCAGATTTTCACCCGCCTCTATGGTAATCGGAACACGACTCGCAAGGAGAATGGTTCCTTAGCCGAGAACGGATGTGGAAAGATGAACGACTTCACGCCCAGCGCCCTGAAACGTATCAGGGAGATGGGCGTGAGCCATATTTGGTACACAGGTATTATCCGTCACGCCACGCAGACGGACTACACAGCCTACGGCATTCCCAAGAACCATCCCGCCATCGTCAAGGGTAAGGCAGGCTCGCCCTATGCCATTACCGATTATTACGATGTTGATCCTGATCTGGCGGTAAATGTCGAGGAACGCATGCAGGAGTTTGAGGCCCTCATCGAACGTACCCATCAGGCTGGCATGAAGGTGATCATTGATTTCGTGCCCAACCATGTGGCGCGCCAGTATCACTCCATCTGCAAGCCCGAGGGCGTAAAGGATCTGGGCGAGGATGATAACCCGCAGAATGGCTTCGATCCCCAGAACAACTTCTACTACTGTCCGGGTCAGCGCTTTACGCCTTATTTCGACCTCTATCATGGTGAGGCAGAGCCCTATAACGAGGAACCTGCCAAGGCTACGGGCAACGACTGTTTCCACAATGCACCGGGCATGAACGACTGGTACGAAACGGTGAAACTGAACTACGGCCTCGACTACTATGGTGGTAGGGTAGGTCACTTCAAGCCGATCCCCGACACATGGGGAAAGATGACGGATATCCTGCTCTTCTGGGCCCGTAAGGGTGTCGATGGCTTCCGCTGCGATATGGCGGAGATGGTGCCAGCCGATTTCTGGTGCTGGGCCACCGATAAACTGAAGTTTGCCTATCCCGATATCATTTTCATTGGCGAGGTCTATAACCCTGCCGAATACCGCAACTATCTGGGTGCCGGCTTCGACTACCTCTACGACAAGGTGGGCATGTACGACACAATGCGCGAGGTGATCTGCGGCCATCAATCCACGCACGCCATCACGGGGGCCTGGCAGCAGACCGATGATATCCGTGACCACATGCTCTATTTCCTCGAGAACCACGACGAACAGCGCATCGCCAGCAGTTTCTTCGCAGGTGATGCCCGCAGGGGCATCCCCGGACTGGTCGTCTCGGCCCTGCTCCAGCAGAATCCTGTGATGATTTACTTCGGACAGGAGTATGGTGAGCGCGGCATGGACAAGGAGGGATTCAGTGGCAACGACGGACGTACTACGATCTTCGACTACTGGAGCACTGATACGATGGTGCGCGCCCTCGGGCATAAACTCACCAAGGATCAGAAGGCCCTTGCCCTTATATATAATAAGGTGTTGAACATTGCCAGCACGGAGAAGGCTGTCGTCGAGGGTATCGCCTTCGACCTGATGTATGTGAATGGTGATTACCACCGTCAGTATGCTTTCCTGCGTAAGGCTGGTGCCGAGGTGCTGCTCGTGGTGGCCAACTTCGACGATCTGCCTGCCACGATGGATGTCACGATTCCCGCCCATGCCTTCGACTACCTGAAACTCAAGGAGCGCAAGAGCGTCACGGCCGTCGATCTGCTCAGCGGCAAGGAGATCAAGCGCACACTGACGCGTGACTGCTACGTCTCCGTTGACCTCGAACCCCTCGGTGCCGTCGTCCTGAAGTTCAAGGCATAAGGGTACAATGGGATAGTCCCGTTGTGCCTTCCACCAAAACAAATTGTTTTGCTTTGTAAGGAGATATCTCTTCAAGTGTTTTGCACTATCTCTTTGAAAGTAAAACAATTTGTTTTACTTTTGGAGATACCTGAAACACCTGTAAATAAAGGCATTTCAGAGCGTTTAAAAACATATGATGGTGAATGATGCTTTTCATTTTGCCATCATATGCGTAACAGTCATTAAATGAGTAAGTTACAAAGAAAATGATGCTTTTGCCAATTTTTATATCTTCTTTTTGATGTCAAATAGTGGCATGTGTGCTTGCAGAAAGATATTGTTTATCCAGACCTAATTATTATGGGTAAAAGTTTGGTGGATTCACTGAATTGCCTTATCTTTGCAGCCATCAAACGAAAACAGTCACAGTTCATGGCAGAAGATTATATTCTGAACGAGCATAATAAAGAGGAGTTTCCGCCTGCACATACGGCGGAACACCTTTTGAACCAGACGATGATCCGTCTGTTTGGCTGTGAGCGTTCGTATAATGCTCATATCGAGCGTAAGAAGAGTAAGATGAGTTTCCACCTCGACCATAAACCTAGTAAGCAGGAGGAGAAGGAGATCGAGCGTAGGATGAATGAACTGATTGACGAGGATCTGCCTGTGACTTTTGAGTTCGTGACCATCGACGAACTGCCTGAGGAGGTGGATGCCAACCGTCTGCCGGCGGATGTCTCTGACACGATCCGTCTGGTGAGGATTGGCGACTACGATGTCTGTCCGTGTATCGGCAAGCACGTGAGGAGTACGTCGCAGATAGGACGCTTCGAGATGCTCGGCACCAATTGGGACGAGCATGAGCATTCGTTCAGGGTGAGGTTCAAGATTATTGCTTGAAGGTTACTCGCATGAACACGGGATAGTGGTCGGAATAACTGAGTTCTTTCTTATAATAGGTGATACCTTCCATGTCTTTGCTATGGAAGATATAGTCGATGCGCACGCTCTTCTTGCCACGGAAGGTGTTCATATAACCGCTGCCGCACTCCTTGAAACCGTCGATCTTGTCGCCTAATATCGTGTTATAGACATAGGAGTAGGGCACATCGTTGAAGTCGCCGCACACGATAATAGGTGCTTCGGTCTCCTTCATGTCCCTTGCCAATATCTCGGCCTGTGTGGAGCGTGCCAGCATACCTACCGTGTAGTGCCCGTAGAGGGCATTGATCAAGGAGTTGTTTTGTACATCCAGTCCCTTGCTTTGCTGCTTGGCTACACGGTGGAGCGTACCGTTGATGCCCGTGGTTTCCAGATGAGCATTATAGACGCGGTAGATGTCGTCGTTGACTTTGACTTCTGCCCACATGGCACTGTTGGGCGTCATATCGAACTGGATGTTCTTGAAATTGACGATGGGATATCGGCTGTAGATTACCATGTCGCTCTGGCCAACGGCACTGTATGGGAAATAGTCCTTATAGGAGTCGGAGTTCCGTTTGTCGCCGGCATGGTCGTTGTATTCCTGGAAACAGAGGATATCCACTTTCTGCTTCTTCATCTCCGAGAGAATATCCTGAGCCATGAATCCGGATGTCTCACGGCCGAACTTGGCCACGTTGTAGGTGGCGATCTTCAGACCTGGTTTGGCGTCGGCCTTCTCATCCTGTGAGCCGAACTGATAGATGGTGCCGATGTATGGGATGCAGCACAGGATCGTGATCAACGGCATACAGGCCCAGTGGAAACGACGTAGCACCAGCCAGTAGATGAGGAAAGCCGCATTGCAGATAATGAGCAGTGGTAGCGCATAGACCAGCATGGCTCTGGCCGTATTGCCTGCAGGCGTTACATCTCCTCCGTAAAGACCCGTGAATGTGAAGATCATCAACAGAAAGGTGATGATAAGCATCATGAATGAGAAGTATTTCTGTACTGCGAGTTTACCCATACTTTGTTACGAGGTGAGAAGTGGTATTATGATTCCAGATATTTCTTGACCATTTCGATGAGGTTCTCTACCTTGAATGGCTTGGCCATGAATTCGTCGCAGCCAGCCGCTTTCGCTTCGCGGATGTTCTCTTCGAAAGCGTAGGCACTCAGGGCGATTACCGGGGTGGAGGTAGAGACTTCCTTGATGATGCGCGTGGCGTCCAGACCGTTCATCTCCGGCATACGGATATCCATCAGAATCAGGTCTGGCTTTTCGTCTTCGTTGAGGGTGACGGCCTCAATGCCATTGTGGGCGCGCAACAGTTTATAGCGTTTCTGAAGCACGATCTTCACCAACTCATAGTTGCTGTCCTCATCCTCGGCCACCAATATCTTCTTCGTGTCAAGGTCGTCGGGACGCCCGCTGATACGGATGGTACGCACATTCGTCGTCGTGGTGGTCTTGGCCTGGTTAACACCTCCGATGGTGCCTTCGAAGGGCATGACAACCGTGAATAGAGAACCTTTGCCTTTCTCAGATTCTACGGAGATGGTGCCGCCCAACTTCTCTACAATGATCTTACAGAGTGGCAAGCCAAGGCCGTAGCCGTTCTTGTTGGTCTCTGCATCTCTAGAGACATAGGTCTCAAAGATATGGGCAAGATCTTCCTTGGCAATGCCAGAACCCGTATCCTGAACGAAGAACTGGATGTTCTGGCCGTCGTCGAGTACCTTATAGCCGTAACTGATGGTGCCTGACGTTGTGTGCTTCAGGGAGTTGCTGATCAGGTTTGAGAATACCTGTGTCAGACGATTGGCATCCGTATTGAAGGTGACAGGCATCAAGGGCTTGCTCCACTCCAGTTTTACCGTGTCTGGACAGCGGAACTTGAACAGGTTCTTGATACCTGCGCACAGTTCGTTCAGATCAGTCTCGGCTTTCTTCATGACGATCTCGCCTGATTCTACCCTTGACAGATCCAAAATCTCATTAACCAGACTCTGAAGACGGTTATTATTGCTCTCAATGATCTCGAAGAATTTCATGCGGTCTTCCTGGGAATCTGTCTCCACGATGACTCTCGAGAATCCTTCGATGGCATTGAGCGGTGTGCGTATCTCATGACTCATGTTTGCGAGGAAAAGGGACTTCATCTTACTGGCATTCTCTGCCTTTTCAGCCTTTTCTTCGTATTCCTTCAGTTTCTTATTCGCAATCGCCAACTGCTCATTGACAAGTAGCAGTTTACGATTGGCGTCAGCAAACTTCTGTAATAGAATCTCTTTTTCCTCTTTTTCCATCTTAGGTTTTAAAAAACACTATGTGCCTGCAAAATTAATAAATAATTTTGAATTGAATGAAAAAATTCAGTTTTTTTTCAACTTCTTTTCGCTTTTTCCCATGCGCCGTTCTTTCCATGGTTTTTCAGATAGACCATTCCGCGAAAGACATTCAGGTTCATGAAGACGAAATAATAGGCTGCATAGAGTAGTTTGTTCTTATGCCCATATCGATTCTGGATCCACCCGGCAAAGGCCATCAGGTAGAAGAGTAGTTGCAGACCCAGTATGATGGTATAGAAGGGATGGCAGCCTAAGGTCACCAGTGCGATGTTGATGATCAGCAGAAGCACCATCGCTATCGGCGTGAGACTCCAGCGGAGTACACGGTGACTGACATATTGGAAGGTCACCAGTGGCTGACGGAAGGGGTTGAGCATGCTTCTGAGCCACCAGATGCTCTGCAGACCTCCTGCCGCGATACGCCGTTTGCGCTTCGATTCCTCATGGATATTGGCAGAACCGTATTCCTGGGCATAGGCGTTGGGGGCATAGGCGATACGCTTGCCGTCCTCGACCACATACATCGACATCATGAAATCGTCGAGCAGGGCTTCGTCGGGTACTTCCCTGACGAGGGTGGGGTCGATGGCATAGAGTTCTCCGGCAGCACCCATCGTGGAGTAGAGTTCGCTGTCCCATTTTTTCAGAGTACTCTCGTAGCGCCAGTAGAGTCCTTCGCCCTCGGCGGCCATCTCACCATCCTTCTTGGCAGCGACGCGCTTTTCTCCTGACACACAGCCCACCGTCGGATCCATGAACAGACGGGCAATCTCGCGCAGCGCACCGGTGTTGAGCATGGTGTTGGCATCTGTGAAGGTCACATAGCGGGTCTGGAGTTCCTGAAGCCCATGCTTCAGGGCTGCCGACTTGCCTCTGCGCTCAGGACTGAACACGATATCCACCTCTGGATAGGCTTTCAGCAGTTCGTTGGTACGGTCATTGCTGCCATCGGTGACCCACATGATACGGAATTTATCCTTAGGATAGTCGATAGCCAGGGTGTTCTCCATCTTCTCTGCCACCACATCCTCCTCGTTGTAGGCACAGATCATCAGGGTCATGGTGGGTAACTCCTCATCACTCGGCAGGACGGGCTTCATGGGTTCCCCCTTGAAGCACCGTTTGAGCCGGATGATGATGTATAAAATGATTCCATACCCAATATAGGTGTAGAATACGATGAGCAGACATGCCCAGAACAGGATTTTCAGTGTCAACATAAATAGTGTTTTTTTTAGAGTCTTACTTCGTTTCTATCTCCTCCTGCATGTCGATGTACTGTCGATCTTCGTCGTAGAACTCATATTGCAGGAAGGCCAGTTTCTGAGAGGGGATCACACGGATACCGAGTCCGTATTTCAATTGCCATTGCCGTTTCAGGCTGAACATGCCCTTGTTGATATAGGCAGCCACGTAGGGATGTACGTGCAGGTAGAACTTGCGGATTCCGATCTTATTGACAAGGGTGTCAATCTTACTCTCCAGTGTATCCGTAAACAGGATACTCGACTTGATAGTTCCCTTTCCGAAACAGGTGGGGCAGGTCTCTTCGACATTGACGTTCATGGCAGGACGCACACGCTGGCGGGTGATCTGCATCAGTCCGAACTTCGAGAGCGGCAGGATATTGTGCTTGGCACGGTCCTTCTGCATGTTCTTGCACATCCGCTCATAGAGCATCTGGCGGTCTTCGGGCAGTTTCATGTCGATGAAATCCACGATGATGATACCGCCCATGTCTCGCAGTCTCAACTGACGCGCCAGTTCATCGGCAGCGCCGAGGTTGGTCTCGAGGGCGTTAGCCTCCTGGTCGTTCTCCTTCTTGATGCGCGTGCCGCTGTTCACGTCAACTACATGCATCGCCTCCGTATGTTCGATAATCAGATAGGCACCATGTTTGTAGTTGACCGTCTTTCCGAAGCCTGATTTCAACTGTTTGGTAACACCGAAGTTGTCGAAGATAGGCACTGTGCCACTATAGAGCTTCACAATCTCCTTCTTCTCCGGAGCAATAAGCCCCAGGTAGTTCTTGATTTCCTCGAAGATACCGCTGTCATTGACGTGAATGCCGTCGTAAGTGGGATTGAACAGATCACGAAGAAGTGCCACCGCCCTGCTTTCCTCCTCAAAGCACAGTTGTGGGCGCTCAATGGTTTTCTGGACCTTCGTGATGGTTTCTTCCCAGCGTTTCAGCAGGATCTTCAGTTCGGCATCGAGTTCGGCGGCACGCTTGCCTTCTGCTACCGTGCGCACGATGACACCGAAGTTTTTCGGTTTGATACTCTGGATCAGTTGTTTCAGACGACTGCGCTCTTCGCCACGTTTGATCTTCGTGGAGACAGAGATGCTATCGTCGAAGGGAATGAGTACCAGATAACGGCCAGCGAAACTGAGTTCACATGTCAGACGTGGTCCCTTCGTGTTGATGGGCTCCTTGACGATCTGAACGAGCAATTCCTGTCCCACCTTCAGTGTGGTAGCAATGCTGCCGTCCTTCTTGAGGGGTGGCTGAATGTTGGCTTTCTGGATGGGATAGAGTTTCTTGCGGTCGCTGGCTACCTGTTTCAGGTATTTCTCGTAAGAGTAGAATTGAGTCCCCAGGTCAAGATAATGCAGGAAGGCCACACGCTCTGCGCCGACATCGACAAAACAGGCGTTGAGTCCGGGCATCAGTTTCTTTACCTTTGCCACGTAGATGTTACCCACCGAGAACGACACCGTGCGCTGCTCCTGTTGGTATTCTACCAACTGCTTGTCTTCGAGCAGGGCAATGGAGATGTCTTTCGGCTGAACATCAATGATTACTTCACTTGTCATTGTTATCTTGGGGATTGTCGTTAAAACTCGAAAGGGTGTGCCGCTATTCTCTTTGAATAGTCCGGCACACTCCTTTCATTTCTCTTGTCTGTCACGGCAAGTGCTTACTTGCTCTTGTGACGATTCTTGCGCAGTCTCTTCTTACGCTTGTGGGTTGCCATCTTGTGGCCCTTCTTTTTCTTTCCGTTTGGCATAATACTACTATGTTTAATTGTTAATTACTTCATTTTCTCAACGAAACTCTTCGAGGGCTTGAATGCCGGGAAGTCATGGGCGTCGATGATGATCGTCGTGTTCTTGGAGATGTTACGTGCGGTCTTCTGGGCGCGACGCTTTACAATAAATGTACCGAATCCTCTCAGATAGACGTTTTCCTTGTTCTCAGCAAGGCTCTGGCGAATCTCTTCCATGAAGGCTTCCACTGTGGTGGCTACATCCTTTTTGGCTACACCTGTCTCGTCAGCAATTTTGTTGATGATTTCTGCCTTTGTCATTTCCTTATTTCTTTATATATCCTTTATATTAATAATGTGTAAAACCGATAATCTTCGATTTCGGACTGCAAAGTTACTGTTTTTCAGTGAGATACCGAAATATTTTCGCACTTTTTTTCAAAAAAAGGCTTTTTTTGCTAAATACTGATGCCGAAGTCCTGTTTTACCTCACTCATTACAAAGGTACTTTCCAAGGAAGCCAGACTGTCGATCTCACCCAGTTTGTTGAGTACAAACTCCTGGTATTGCTTCATGTTGGCAGCCCGAACTTTCAACAGATAATCATAGTTTCCTGAGGTGTTGTAGCATTCCGTCACCTCAGGGATTCGCATGATGCGACGAGCGAAACTGTCAGCAATCTCGTGGTTGATCTGCTTCAGTTTCACTTTGCAGAATACGAGCAGACTCTGGTTCAGTTTCTCCGGATCCAGTACGGCGACGTACTTACGGATATACCCCAGTCGTTCGAGACGCTTCTGGCGCTCGAAGACGGGGGTGGGGGTCAGATGAACGGCTTCTGCCAGTTCTTTCGTGGTCAGTTTCGCGTTCCTTTGCAGTGTTCTGAGTATCTGCAAGTCGGTTTCATCAAGTGTTTCTGCCATATTGAGGATGTTACGTTAGTCTTCTTTGACGATGGGATAGAGTTCGATGAACTCGCCCTGATGGTTCTGTCCGTCGTTGATAAGTTCTGCCATCTTCTCGCCCACGGTCTCAATGTCGTGGAAGCCGGGCAGTGCCATGTTGCCATTCAGGTCGGTGGTGGTGGGACCCGGGTGAACGGAGAAGATCTCAAGCGGGGTGTTGCTCTGTTGGAACTCAATGGCCATCACACCCATCATCGCGTTCTGGGCGGCCTTACTGGTGACATAGGCGAGGGGATGCCAGTAGGGACTGATCTCTGAGGGAACGGTGACGTTGACGATACGGCCCTGGTTCTTGGTGAGCAGGGGCAGTA
The DNA here is from genome assembly GCA_017547605.1 of Prevotella sp. Taxonomy (GTDB): domain Bacteria; phylum Bacteroidota; class Bacteroidia; order Bacteroidales; family Bacteroidaceae; genus Prevotella. The sequence continues at coordinate 1,197 of JAFYPG010000268.1, read as the reverse complement.
GTGCCTTGGTCAGGGCGAAGGTGCCGATGAAGTTCACGTCGAGGGTCTCCTTGATGTCGCTGATCTCTGTGTGAAGACTGTCCACGCTCATGTCACCAGGAATGCCGGCATTGTTTACGAGCAGGGTTAACTCTGGATATTTTGCATTGATCTCCTTGGCGGCCTGTTCGATGCTGGTGAGGTCGCGTAGTTCGATATTCACCCAACCCAACACGTCAACGCCAGCAGATTTCAGTTCACTGATGGCTTTCTCGGCACGCTGTCCGTCGCGTGCACCAATGATGATCTGCCAACCACTCTTTCCAAGATGTTTGGCGATCCCGAATCCGATGCCCTTATTGGCACCTGTTACTAAAACAATCTTTTTCATACCTTATTAATATATAAATGGTTTGTTTCCGGCTGCAAAGTTACGAATAATCTCACAGAAAAGTGGCATTTGTTGGCCTTATTTTTGCAACAAAGGCAACAATTTGGAATTTTATTCTGTGTAAAGGCAAGAAAAGGAGTGTTTGCAGATATTTATTTTGTAGTATTCATAAAATTAAGGTGTATCTTCTGAATATTGGCGGAAATTTGGTTGATAATTCTAAAGTTCGTACCTTTGCCGTCGAAAACAAGTTTCGACAGCGAGTACAGGCGGCGCCTCAGCAATTCGAACAAGTTCGATTACATTCGGCTTGCACTGTCCTTACACCACCACGCACTCACAACTCTCACTTGAGGAACTGGCTGAACAGCATATCACACCAGCCACCATCCGTCTGAGTATTGGTACGGAGCATATCGACGATATCATCGACGATCTGTCACAGGCCTTGGAGAAAGTATAAGGCCTACTCCCTTTCTTCCGTAGCCTCAGCGTTGTGCTGTGGCAGGGGCTCTTCTTTGAGCTCATCAGGTGATGGGGTCTTCCCGGGACGAGGCAGAGGATTGCCGAAATCGTCGTAGAAGATCGCATCACCTTGTTCTATATCCATAGCCAGTGAATCCACACCGATGGAGTCGGAGTCGGCAGGGGCCTGGAAGTAGCCGCCGCAGTCGTACATCACACTCTGCAGGTCGAGATCGCGGGGAGCACTGAACTTACAACGGTATTGCTTGAAGGCGGGATCGTTGAGCACAGACCCGAGGAAATAGCCGCAGATGGGCAGAGCCGTACGGTTTCCTTGTCCGAGCATACCAGTGCGGAAGTGG